>NZ_BAAGYK010000091.1:4755-69993 GCF_054779355.1 Azotobacter armeniacus | reverse complement strand
ACCGGCAAGAAGGGTGGCATCAAGACCCGCCGCCTGGTTGCATCCACCTCCGATACCTATCGCGCTGTACTTCTCGGACTTGGGTAGCCTTCATGCGATTGCCCCGGGGCGCTAACCCTTGGTGGTCTCTCTTGCGGCAAGCGCGGCCTTTGGCATTTTTGGCGCGTAAGCCGACCCTTCTGCATGATGCCGCTTTTCTTGCCGAGCAGATTTGCGGGTAGAATGCTTGTTTCCCATCGCAGCCGTTTCCGGCTGCCGGGTCGGCCCCGTGCCCGCCTTCCATTCATATGTGAGGAAGAATCTGTCGATATGTTTGCGCCTTTGTTGAAAGTGCTCTTTGGAAGCAAGAACGATCGTGAAGTCAAGCGCATGCGTCGAGCCGTGCGGGCGATCAATGTCCTCGAAGAGCAAATGGTGGCGCTGACGGACGAGCAGTTGCGCATCAAAACTGAGGAGTTCAGGGACCGTCTCGGCAAGGGTGAAACCCTCGACCAGCTGTTGCCGGAAGCCTTCGCTGTCGCCCGCGAAGCGGGCAAGCGGGTGATGGGCATGCGCCACTTTGACGTACAGCTGATCGGTGCCATGGTCCTGCACGAAGGCAAGATCGCCGAGATGCGCACCGGTGAAGGCAAGACCCTGGTGGCGACTCTGGCCGTCTACCTTAATGCCTTGGCCGGCAAAGGGGTGCATGTGGTGACGGTGAACGACTACCTGGCCCGCCGCGATGCCAACTGGATGCGCCCGCTGTATGAGTTCCTCGGTCTTTCTGTCGGCGTGGTCACCCCCTTCCAGCCGCCGGAGGAGAAACGCGCCGCCTACGCTGCCGACATCACCTATGGCACCAACAACGAGTTCGGCTTCGACTACCTGCGCGACAACATGGCCTTCAGCTTGGAGGACAAGTTCCAGCGCGAACTCAACTATGCGGTAATCGACGAGGTCGACTCCATCCTGATCGACGAGGCGCGCACTCCGCTGATCATCTCCGGCCAGGCCGAAGACAGCTCCCGGCTGTACTTGCAGATCAACGCCCTGATTCCGCAGCTGAAGCGTCACATCGAGGAAGAGGAGGGTGTGGTCACCCAGGAGGGGCACTACGCCCTAGACGAGAAGACCCGGCAGATCGAGCTGAACGAGCAGGGCCATCAGTTCATCGAGGAGCTGCTGACCCGCGCCGGCCTGCTGCCCGAGGGCGATAACCTCTACTCTGCCCACAATCTGCAGCTGCTGACCCACATCTATGCGGGCCTGCGTGCGCACGTCCTGTTCCATCGCAACGTCGAATACATCATCCAAGGCAACCAGGTGCTGCTGATCGACGAGCACACTGGCCGGACCATGCCGGGCCGCCGCCTCTCCGAGGGCCTGCATCAGGCCATCGAGGCCAAGGAAGGGCTGCCGATCCAGGCGGAAAGCCAGACCCTGGCCTCGACCACCTTCCAGAATTACTTCCGTCTCTACCACAAGCTCGCCGGCATGACCGGCACCGCTGACACCGAAGCCTTCGAGTTCCGCCAGATCTACGGTCTCGACGTGGTGGTGATCCCGACCCACCGGCCGGTCTCCCGCAAGGACTTCAACGATCTGGTCTACCTGACCCAGGAAGAAAAGTATGCGGCGATCGTCGTCGATATCAAGGAGTGCCAGGCCCTGGGCCGGCCAGTTCTAGTGGGTACCGCCTCGATCGAGAGTTCTGAATATGTCTCCCTGCTGCTGAAGAAGGAAGGCATTGCGCATCAGGTGCTCAACGCCAAGTATCACGAGAAGGAAGCCGAGATCATCGCCCAGGCTGGTCGTCCCGGCGCTGTGACCATCGCCACCAACATGGCCGGCCGGGGTACCGACATCCTCCTCGGTGGCAATTGGGAGGTCGAGGTTGCGTCACTGGGTGAGCCGGGCGAAGAGCAGGTAGCGCAGATCAAGGCCGACTGGCAGAAGCGCCACCAGCAGGTGATCGAGGCCGGCGGTCTGCACGTGATCGCCTCCGAGCGCCACGAGTCGCGTCGCATCGACAACCAACTGCGTGGTCGTTCCGGCCGTCAGGGCGACCCGGGCTCCAGCCGTTTCTACCTGTCCCTGGAAGACAACTTGATGCGTATCTTCGCCTCCGATCGGGTGAAGAACTTCATGAAGGCGCTCGGCATGCAGGCCGGCGAGGCCATCGAGCACCGCATGGTGACCAATGCCATCGAGAAGGCCCAGCGCAAGGTCGAGGGCCGCAACTTCGACATGCGTAAGCAACTGCTCGAATTCGACGATGTGGCCAATGAGCAGCGCAAGGTGATCTACCATATGCGCAACAGCCTGTTGGTGGCCGAGGATATCGGCGAAACCATCGCCGAATTCCGCCAAGAGGTGCTGGGCTCCGCCATCAATCAACACATCCTTCCGCAGTCGCTGTCCGAGCAGTGGGATATCACCGGTCTGGAAGCTACCCTGCAGAGCGATTTCGGCGTGCAGCTGCCGCTGCAGCAATGGCTCGACGAGGACGATAAGCTCCATGAGGAGGCGCTACGCGAGCGCATCCTCGAGGCGCTGCTGGCAGCCTATCGGGAGAAGGAGGAGATCGCCGGCGCCGAAGCCCTGCGGACCTTCGAGAAGCAGATCCTACTGCGCGTGCTGGACGACCTGTGGAAGGACCACCTGTCGACCATGGACCACCTGCGCCACGGCATCCACCTGCGCGGCTACGCGCAGAAGAATCCCAAGCAGGAATACAAGCGTGAGTCCTTCGAGCTGTTCCAGACCCTGCTTGAGTCGATCAAGCGCGATGCCATCCGCGTGCTTTCCCATGTGCAGGTTCGCCGCGAGGATCCGGCCGAGGAGGAGAAGCGCCTGCGTCGCGAGGCCGAGGTCCTGGCCCGGCGCATGCAGTTCCAGCATGCCGCCGCTTCGGCCTTGGCGCCACAGACGGAGGGCGGCGATCTCGAGGTCATCGATGAGCCCCAGCCGGGAGCCGTGCCAGCGCGTCCCGAGCCGAAGATCGGGCGCAACGAGCCCTGTCCCTGCGGTTCCGGCAAGAAGTACAAGCACTGCCACGGGCAGCTCAACTAAAGTTGCCAGTCTGCGTTTCGGCGTAGCGGGTTCGGAATGCGCAAGGCCGTATCCGCAACGCCGCGACCGGTCGGGCCGGTCGCGGCGTTTTTCCGCCCGTTTTCCGTACCCCCAGTACGCTCACTTAACAGAATCCCTACGAAGGAGCCCTTCATGGCTGTCGGTCTTGGCCCTCTGCCCACCCTGCACCCGGTCCCCGGTTTCGAACTCGGCATCGCCTCCGCCGGTATTAAGCGCCCTGGGCGCAAGGATGTTGTGGTGATGCGCTGCGCCGAAGGCTCCATGGTCGCCGGGGTGTTCACCCTCAATGCCTTCTGCGCGGCACCAGTGATCCTCGCCAGGCAGCGCGTGCAGGGTGCCGTGCGCTACCTGCTGACCAATACCGGCAATGCCAATGCCGGCACCGGCGAGCCGGGCCTGCAGGCGGCCGCACGCACCTGCGCCCGGCTCGCCGAGCTGGCCGGAGTGGCGGAAGCGGCGGTGCTGCCATTTTCCACGGGGGTGATCGGCGAGCCCCTGCCGGTGGAGAAGATCGAAGCCGCGCTGCCGGCCGCCCTGGCCAATCTCAAGGCCGACAACTGGGCGACCGCCGCCGAAGGCATCATGACCACCGACACCCTGCCCAAGGGGGCCAGCCGCCAGTTCGTGCATGACGGGGTCACCGTCACCGTCACCGGCATCTCCAAGGGCGCCGGGATGATCCGCCCGAACATGGCTACCATGCTCGGCTACATTGCCACCGACGCCAGGGTCGCCCAGCCGGTGCTGCAGGATCTGCTGCGCGATGCGGCAAACAAGTCGTTCAACCGTATTACCATCGACGGCGATACCTCCACCAACGATTGCTGCATGCTGGTTGCCACCGGCCAGGTGGCCCTGCCGGAAATTCGCGAAGCCAAGGGTGAGCTGTTCGCCAAGTTAAAGCAGGCGGTATTCGAGGTGAGTATGGACGTGGCACAGGCCATCGTCCGCGACGGCGAGGGCGCAACCAAGTTTGTCACCGTGCAGGTCAACGGCGGCGCAACCCACCAAGAGTGCTTGGACGTCGGCTACGCTGTGGCCCACTCGCCGCTGATCAAGACCGCGCTGTTCGCCTCCGATCCGAACTGGGGGCGCATCCTCGCCGCCGTCGGCCGCGCCGGCGTGCCTCAGCTCGACGTGAGCCGGATCGACGTCTTCCTCGGCGATGTCTGCATCGCCAGGCAGGGCGGTCGCGCACCGACCTATACCGAGGAGCAGGGCGCTGCGGTGATGGCCGAGGCGGAGATCGGCATCCGCATCGAGCTGGGCCGGGGCGACTGCAGCGAAACCATCTGGACCAGCGACCTGTCTCACGAGTACGTGAAGATCAACGCCGAATACCGGACGTAAGCGCCGCCTCGAGCGGCAGGCCACAAGCTGCGGGAACGCAGCGGCGCTCGCATGTCGCGAGTTACCCGCTGCCAAGGAGACCTCCATGCCCCTGACTTTGATCATCGGCAACAAGAACCACTCGTCCTGGTCGATGCGCGCCGCTCTGGTGCTGGAGCTGACCGAGGAGCCCTACACGGAGGTGCGGATCCCCCTTTACCAGCAGGAGAGCCGCGCCCGCCTGCTGAACCACTCGCCTACCGGCAAGGTGCCGGCGCTGCTGACCGAGGAGGGGCCGGTCTGGGATTCCCTGGCAATCGCTGAGTACCTGGCCGAAACCTACAGCGAGTGCCATCTCTGGCCGCGCGGCGAATATGCGCGGGCGGTGGCGCGCTCGGTGTGCGCCGAAATGCACAGTGGCTTTGCTGCCCTGCGCAGTCATCTGCCGATGGACCTCAGGCGCAAGCCGAAGCCGCTGGCACTGCCGCTGCCGGCCGCCGTGCAGGCGGATATCGGCCGCATCTGTGCACTCTGGGCCGATTGCCGGCAGCGTTTCGGCGCGGACGGTACTTTCCTGTTTGGCCATGCCGGCATCGCCGACGCCTTCTATGCGCCAGTGGCGGCACGTCTGCGCAGCTATGCCGTGGCCCTGCCGGAGCCGGCAGCGGCTTATGTGGAAACCATCTATCAGTGGCCGGCCTTCCAGCGCTGGTACCAGGCGGCCCTGCAGGAAACGGAGACGATCGGATGAAGCGTGTGCATGTCGTGGCGGCGGTGATTCGCGGCGCCGACGACCGAGTGCTGATCGCCAGGCGCCCTGAGGACAAGCACCAAGGCGGCCTCTGGGAGTTCCCCGGCGGCAAGGTGGAGGAGGGTGAGGTGGTCGAGGCGGCTCTGGCCCGCGAACTGGAGGAGGAGCTGGGCATCCGCGTGACCGCGGCCAGGCCGCTGATCCAGGTGCGCCACGACTACCCCGACAAGCGGGTGCTGCTGGATGTCTGGGAGGTCGGCGCCTTCGCCGGAGAGCCCCATGGCGCCGAAGGCCAGGCACTGTCCTGGGTCACCCCGCGGCAACTGCCGGACTACCCGTTTCCCGCCGCCAACTATCCGATCGTTGCCGCCGCCCGGCTGCCCGAGCGCTACCTGATCACTCCGGACAACCTCTCTTCGCAGGCCCTGCTGCAGGGGCTGCGGGCCGCCCTGGAGGGTGGTATCCGTCTGGTCCAGCTGCGCGCGCCGGGGATGTTCAACCCCGAATACCGTGACCTGGCGGTCGACGTGCAGGGGCTCTGCGCTGGACGGGCGCAGCTGATGCTCAAGGGGCCGCTGGAGTGGCTCGGCGATTTCCCGGCCGCCGGCTGGCACCTGACCGCCCGGCAACTGCGTGACTACGCCGCCAACGGCCGGCCATTCCCGGCCGAGCGCTGGCTGGCCGCCTCCTGCCACGATGCCGAGGAGTTGGCCTTGGCCGCGCAGATGGGGGTGGACTTCGTCACTCTGTCGCCGATCGAGGCTACCTGCAGCCATCCCGAGGCCAAGCCCCTGGGCTGGGGGCTGGCCACAGAACTGCTGCAGGGCTTCGACCGTCCGGCATTCGTGCTCGGCGGGCTCGCCAGCCAGGATCTGGCGCGTGCCTGGCACGCCGGCGCCCAAGGCATCGCCGGCATCCGCGGACTCTGGCCAGACTGATCAGCCTGCCGGGCTGGCGGCCCGCCAGAGGATTTCCGCCCGGTCCTGGCGGCGGGCGATCAGCCGCGCGGCGACGAACAGCAGGTCGGAGAGCCGGTTGAGATAGGCGAGGAGTTCCGGGCGCAGCGCTTCGACGGCATTCAGCTGCTGGCAGCGCCGCTCGGCGCTGCGGGCCTGGCTGCGGCAGACATGGGCCTGGGCGATCAGCCTCGAACCGCCGGGCAGGATGAAGTCCTGCAAGGGCCCCAGTTCCGCATTCCAGCGGTCGATGGCTACTTCCAGGCGGGCAATCTCGCTCGCCTCGAGGGCCTGGTAGGCGGGCATCGCCAGTTCGCCGCCGAGATCGAACAGACGGTGCTGGCAGGGCCCTATGATTCCGCTCAGCTCGCCAAGGCTCGGCCAGCGTGCCTGTTGCTCGTCCAGCTCGGCGAGCAGCAGGCCGAGCTGGCTGTTCAGGCTGTCCACCTCACCCATGGCCTCCACCCGGGGATGATTCTTGGGTACCCGGCGGCCATCGGCCAGGCCGGTTTCGCCGGCATCGCCGGTGCGTGTGTAGATCTTCGAGAGTCGGTTACCCATGTCTGCCTCTGCCGGGCGGGCTCAGAGTTCGGCTCCTTCCGGCGCCTCGGCCAGCTGCAGGCGCAGGGTGAAGCTGCTGCCCTGGCCTGGCTTCGACTGCACCTCCATCTGCCCCTTGTGGTTGTTGGTGATGATGAAATAGGACACCGACAGACCGAGGCCGGTGCCCTGGCCGACTTCCTTGGTAGTGAAGAATGGCTCGAAGATGCGCTTGCGCACGGTTTCGGGAATGCCGACACCATTGTCCTCGACGATGATCTCCGCCCATGGGGGATTGAGGCGGGTACGCAGAGTGATGCGCCCGGGCAGGCCGTTCTGGCGCTGGTGGATCGACTGGGCGGCGTTCTTCAGCAGGTTGAGCAGCACCTGCTCCAGCTCATTGGCAATGATCAGCACCGGGCCGAGATTCGGATCGAAGTCGCACTGGATGCGGATGTTCCTGAAGTCGAAGTTCTCCGTCGGGGCGAAGTCATTGCCGGCGATTTCCAGCGCCTGGTCGATCAGTGGCGGGAGCAGAGTAGGGGTCAGTTGCCGGTCGCTGCGCCGGCTGAAGCTGAGCATATGGCTGACGATCTTCGCCGCGCGGGTCCCCGCCTGCTGGATGCCGTCGAGCAGCTGCGGCACTTCGCGTCTGGCCAGGTAGTCGTTCACCGAGGCCAGCGAGACGCCGCATTCTTCCGCCTGTTCGAGGTTCTTCGGCAGCTTCGGCGACAGGCGTCGACGGATGTTCTGCACGTTGTGCAGGATGGCCCCCAGCGGGTTGTTGATCTCGTGGGCCATGCCAGCGGCGAGGCCGCCGACCGAGAGCATTTTCTCCGACTGCACCATCAGCTCTTCCATGGACAGGCGCTGGGTGATGTCGTCGATGCGGATCACTACACCGCGCCCGCCGCCGCCCATCAGTGGGTAGAAGGTCAGCGCGTAGTGGTGGGGCGCGTCGTTGCGCGACCAGGTGACGCGCTCGATCTTCTCTACCCGGTGCCGTTCAGCGGTATGCCTGAGCTGGTCGAGGAACGGCTGCAGCGGCGGGAAGGCGAGGAAGATCGGTTGGTTCAGGGCCTCGTGCAGGGGGGTTCCGGACAGGCTGCTGGCCTCCTGGTTCCACTGGGTCACGTAGAGCTGCTCGTCGAGGGCGATCAGCGCCGATGGCATGGAGTCGATGATGCTGTTGAGATAGTTCTGGAAGCCGGTGAGCTTCTTCTCGATCTTGCTGCGCACTTGGACCTCAAGCTCCAGCTTGCGATTGAAGCGGCGGGTTTCCTCGGTTAGGGTCTGCGCCTGGTCGAAGGCGCTCTGCGCTTCGTCGCGGGCGCGCTTGAGCTGCTGCTCGCGGGCCTCGATGCGCGACAACATGGTGTTGAAGGCGTCGGCCAGGCTGCCGATCTCGTCCTGGTTGCCGCGCTTGGCGCGCAACGAATAGTTCTCCTCAAGGGTGACCCGGCGCGAAAGTTCCTCCAGCCTGCGGATCGGCCGGGTGATCAGCCGGCGGATCTGCCGGGCTACCAGCATCCAGAGCAGTACGCTGAAGGCGAGAATCAGCAGGCTGGCACTGAGGGTGCCGGTGTAGAAGGCCCCCGGCAGCTCACTGGAGGCGACCAGTAGCAGATGGCCGGGGGGCTGTCCCGGCTGCGGCAGCTCAACCAACTCGGTGACGCGAAATTCGAGCAGCCGCCAGACGAGCAGTTTGTCAACGTGCTCAGGCAGGTTCAGGGCGTCGCCTCTTTGCAGCTGGGCGAGCAACTGCCCATCACTGCCATACAGGGCGGCACTGCGCAGCGGGGCATAGGGTTCCAGACGCTGCAGCACCTCCTGGGCCGCTTCCGGCGAAGCGATGGCCTGACGGGCGAGCGGCGGGCTGGCAATCAGCTGGCCGAAGGTGCCCAGCGCCTGGGGCGTCATGCTCTGCTGGGAGATCCAGTAGGCGGCGCTGATGAAGGCCAGGTTGGCCAGCAGCAGCACGGCGGCGAGCAGAACCACCAGGGCCGCCAGGAGCTTGCGGCCGACCGGCAGATTTTCGAGGCGCTGACGCAGACCCATGGGCATCACGCGGCTGGGGAAGGAGCGGGCAGGTTAGCGCGGGCCTCAGTCGATCGGCAATCCGCGTTCGGCTAAATGCCGCCGTAGGCGGCGGTGCAGCGCCTCCAGACGGGGCAGACGCAGCTCCCGGCGTCCGGCCTCGTGGCAGGCATGGCCGAGCAGGTAGGCGATCTCGCTGCGCCGGCCGCAGGCTACATCCTGATGCATGGACGAATAATTCGCTGCAGTGGCCTGGATCACCCGCTCGACCTCCTCCTGCAGGCCTTCGGCGGCGGCCGGCTGCCCGCAGCGGCGCAGCAGTTCGGCCAGCTCGGCACAGAGCGCAGTGACTTCCCCGGCATGCTCCTGCAGGCCGCCATTGCGGCAGTCGTGCAGGACGCTGAGCGGGTTGATCGCGCAGTTGAGGGCGAGCTTGCGCCACAGCCGGCTGTGAATCGTTTCGCTCCATGCGTGGGGAATGCCGGCTGCGACCAGTTCGTCCAGCCAGGCCGGCGGCGGGCCTGCATCGCCGAGCCAGGTATGGCCCTGGCCGGCGAACACTGTCCGGAAGTCGCCGTTGCGGAAGGCTCCCTCGGTCGTCGAAGCGAGTAGACAGCGGCGCCCCGGCAGCCGGGCGGCCACCGCGTCCTGGCTGCCGAGTCCGTTCTGCAGCAGGACAAGTTCGGCGCCTGGTTCCAGACGTGGCGCCAGGCGCTCTGCTGCCGGCATTGCATCATAGGCCTTGCAGGCCAGGAGCAGGCGGCGGATGGGAGTATCGGCATCGAGGCTTTCGGCAGGAATTGGATACAGCCGTTCCGTTCCGCCCTCCACCAGTCGCAGGCCGCCGGCGGCCCGGTAGGCCGCCAGCCGCTGCGGGTTGCGCAGGACCAGCCGCACCGGCAGGCCGGCGCGGGCCAGGCGCACGGCCCAGAGGCTGCCCAGGCTGCCGGCGCCGAGCACGTGCCAGGTGGTCTCGCGGGCTGGGGCCTGGGGAGCGTCGAGCGGGGAGAGAGACATAGCAGGACTCGCTGATTGGCTGGAGCGGGCAAAGGCGGCGGTCTGTGCTCGGCGGCACGGCCCGGCGATGCGCCGCGGTCGAGCCGTTATAATGAGTGGTCACTTCAACCGTCAAGCCAGGCGCTTGCTGCGATGCCGGCCGCGCCCTCAACTGGAGGAATTCCATGCCCTCGTTCGACGTGGTGTCCGAACTGGACAAGCACGAAGTCACCAATGCCGTCGACAATGCGATCAAAGAGCTGGACCGTCGCTATGACCTGCGTGGCAAAGGCAGCTTCGAGTTCAAGGAGAAGACGGTCACCCTGACCGCGGAGGCCGACTTCATGCTCGAGCAGATGATCGAGATCCTCAAGCTGGCCCTGATCAAGCGCAAGATCGACATCCAGTGCCTGGAGTACAAGGACTCCTATGCCTCGGGCAAGGTGGTCAAGCAGGAGGTGATCCTGCGCGAAGGCATCGACAAGGAGCTGGCGAAGAAGATCGTCGCGCTGATCAAGGACGCCAAGCTCAAGGTGCAGGCGGCGATCCAGGGCGAACAGGTGCGCGTCACTGGCAAGAAGCGCGACGATCTGCAGGAAGCCATTGCCCTGCTGCGTACCCAGGAGCTGGGCATGCCGCTGCAGTTCAACAACTTCCGCGACTGACCCGGCCAAGCTGTGGGTTGCCGTGCCCAGAATGCAATCGCCCCGGTCAAGCCGGGGCGATTGCGTTGTGGTTGGGCAGCGGATCAGGGGCGTTCGGTAACGGCATCGCCATCTTCCGAGGGCTCGGGGCCGAGTGGCTGCTGCCGCGACTGCCAGAGAATCAGCAGGAGGGTCGGCACGCCGAGCAGGGCGGTGAACAAGAAGAACTGGCCGTAGCCGTGCTTCTCCACCAGTACGCCGGAATATCCGCCGATCAGCCGCGGCAGCAGCAGCATGATCGAGCTGAGCAGGGCGTACTGGGTGGCAGAGAACTTCAGGCTGGTCAGGCTTGACAGGTAGGCGACGAAGGCCGAGGTGGCCAGGCCGGAGCTGAAGTTGTCGCAGGAGATGGTCAGCACCAGCATCTCCAGGTTGGCCCCCATGCTGGTGAGCATGAGGAACAGCAGGTTGGTGGCGGCGGAGGCCGCACCGCCGATGAAGAGGATCGGCAGGATGCCGAAGCGGACGATCAGCAGGCCACCGAAGCCGGCGCCGAGCAGGGTCATGACCAGGCCGAACAGCTTGCTGACGCTGGCGATCTGTTCCTTGGTGAAGCCCTGGTCGATGTAGAACACGTTGGCCATCACGCCGAGCACCGTATCCGACAGGCGGTAGGTGGCGATCAGGCCGAGCAGCAGCAGGGCCTGCCAGCGGTAGCGGTGGGTGAAGTCGCTGATCGGGGTCAGTACCGGTGCCAGACTGCGCCGGCCCATGGCCGACAGGCACAGGGTGGAGAGGATGAAGTAGAGCAGGAAGCGTAGGAAGGCGCGGTCTTCACCGATCAGCTCGACCACGCCCATGCGCCCCTGCAGCACCTGCAGGATGTCGCTGTTATAGAGCTGGGTGAAAGTCGCCGGCACCGAGACCATCAGCACGATCAGCACCAGGATCGACAGCATCTGGTGGTTGAAGCTGTAGCGTGCCGCCTCCTGCTGGGTCTGCAGGGGGACTGAGGGTTCGCGCATTAGCAGGGTGGTGGTCAGGCCAGGCAGCATCAGCAGGGCGAACACCAGGTAGGTGGAGCTCCAGGCAGAGTTCTTGTAGAACTCGTTGGTGGAGCCGAACCAGTCGGCGAAATACAGAGCACCAGCGGTGGCCAGCAGGGCGGATACCCGGTAGCCGGCCATGTAGCTGGCAGCCAGGGCGGCCTGGCGGCTGTCTTCGGCGATCTCCAGGCGATAGGCGTCCACAGCGATGTCCTGGGTGGCCGAGGCAAAGGCGACCAGCACGGCCAGGGCAATCAGCCAGGGCAGGGTATACTGCGGATCGCATAGGGCCATCCCGACCAGTCCCAGGGCGATCAGTGTCTGCGACAACAGCAGCCAGGAGCGCCGCCGGCCAAGGCGGCTGAGCAGCGGTAGGCGCCACTGGTCAAGCAGGGGAGCCCATATCCACTTGAAGGCGTAGGCCAGTCCGATCAGGCTGGCATACCCGATGGTCTCGCGGGCGACCCCAGCTTCGCGCAGCCAGACCGACAGGGTGGAAAACACCAGCATGTACGGCAGACCGGCGGCAAAACCAAGCAGCAGTAGGGCCAGGGTGGCGGGGCTGGCATAGGCGGCGAGGGCATCACGCCAGGATTTATGGGACATGGGGCTTCGTGGTGGCGGGCAAAGGGCGCACTCTAACCGCAGCGTCATTCGGATGCCAGCCGTGCCGGCGAATATCCACGCGATTGTCGCGAATGGTCAGCCCCTCCGCGCGCAGACGGGCGCGCTGCTCGTCGCCGGCGGGGCTGCCCGGCGGAAGACAGAGCCGGCCGTCGACGGCGACTACGCGGTGCCATGGCAGGCGGGTGTCTTCCGGCAATTGCGCCAGGAGGCGACCGGCCCAGCGGGCGGCCCGGCCAAGTCCGGCCAGTTCGGCAAGGCGTCCGTAGCTGACCACCTGGCCGACCGGCACCCGGGCCAGGGTCTGATACAGGGCCTGGCGGCGGCTGGCGGCATCCTCCGCTGCGGGCTCGCGGAGTTGGCTGTGGATGTCTGGATGCATCGGGGAACGGCTCCGGGCCTTCACCTGGAGCCTGTCGTCCTACAGGCGCAGACCGCCATCCAATTCGATGGCGCGGCCGGTGAAATAGTCGTTCTCGAAGATGAAGGCTGCGGCATGGGCGACTTCCGCGGGTTTGCCCATACGTTTGAGGGGGATGCCGGCAGTCATCTTTTCCAGTGCCTCGGGACGCATGCTGGCGGTCATCCCGGTTTCGATGAACCCGGGGGCGATGGCCGCTACGCGAATGCCGTAGCGGGCCAGCTCCTTGGCCCAGACTACGGTATCGGCCGCCACCCCGGCCTTGGCCGCCGAATAATTGGCCTGGCCCATGTTGCCGGCCCTAGCAATGGAGGAAATGTTGACGATCACGCCGCGGTTGCCCAGTTCGACCATCTTCGCCGCCACTTCCCGTGTGCAGAGGAACACGCCGGTCAGGTTGACATCGATCACCGCCTGCCACTGGGCCAGGCTCAGGGTGCTCACTTCGCCATCCTTGAGCTTGACGGTGAGGCCGTCGCGGAGGATGCCGGCGTTATTCACCAGACCGTTGATCGCCCCGAAGTCCTTCGCCACCTGGCCTACCATCTGCATGACCTGCTCTTCATTGGTGACATTGCACAGGTAGGCACGCGCCTCGCCGCCGGCTGCCCTGCAAGCCGTCACGACTGCGTCGAGCTTTTCCGGGTTGAGATCGACCAGCGCGAGCCTTGCGCCCCTGGCTGCCAGATATTCGGCCATGGACCGCCCCAGTCCCTGACAAGCTCCGGTGATGATGATGACCTTATCATTCAGCTGCATCTGATATCCCCTTTGGGATGGATTCACTGTTGCCTTGTCGGTGCCGTTACTCGTTATGCTGGGCACTTGTCCGTTGCAATGGATCTTCGACGAGGAGTCATAAGGTGAGCGTGAAGGTGAAGGACCTAAAGGATGCCCGACAATTATTACTCAAAGAGTACCGTGGAGCGCTAGCAACCCTGTCCCAGAGGTTCCCTGGCTTCCCTTTCGGATCAGCGGTGCCCTACTGCCTGGATGCGACGGGCCGTCCGCTGATCCTGATCAGTCGAATCGCCCAGCACACCCGCAACCTTCAGGCCGACGGCAGGTGCTCGCTGCTGGTCGGCGAGCGCGGGGCGCTCGACGTGCAGGCCACAGGACGCCTGACGCTCGTGGCTGAGGCCCGGCAACTGCTGGACGAGGTCCTGATCGAGGCTGCCGCTGCGCGCTACTACCGCTATTTCCCGGCCGCGCGGAACTATCATCGCGCCCACAACTTTGACTTCTGGGTGCTGGAGCCGGTGCGCTGGCGCTTTATCGGCGGTTTCGGTTCGATTCACTGGCTGGAGGGTGTGGAGCTGGCCAACCCCTTCGCTGGCGAGGTCGAAGCCGGTATGATCGAGCACATGAATCGCGACCATGCCAAGGCTATCGCCCATTATGTTGAGCTGGCCGGGCTGCCGGCCGACGAGCCGGCGGAAATGACCGGCATCGACAGCGAAGGCTTTCATCTGCGTATCGGTCAGGCACTGTACTGGCTGTCCTTCCCCGCATCCTGTAACAATCCTGCCATGGTGCGCCAGGTTTTGGTACAGTTGGCTCATGCCCCAGTCTGGCCGATCACCGGGCAGGGCGAGGCTTGAATTGGCGGTGGAAGGGGCTCATTTAGTTCAGGATAAGGGATCGGAAGAAGCTCTTCCTCCTGGGGAAAATCATTGATGCGTGCTTTTCTACTGCTGTTTCTGCTGTTTCCCCTGCTCGAGCTGGCTGTGATGATCAAGGTCGGCTCAGTGATCGGAGTCCTGCCGACGCTGCTGCTGATCGTTCTCGGCGTGCTGGTGGGTGGTCTGGTCCTGCGCGTTGCCGGTGTGGCGACCGCCTGGCGCGCCCGCGAGCGACTGGCCCGCGGCGAGTTGCCGGAGCAGGAAGTGCTTGAAGGGCTGCTGGTCGCCATCGGTGGTGGCCTGTTGCTGCTGCCGGGCTTCGTCAGCGACCTGCTTGCCGTGCCCTGTTTGCTGCCCTTCACCCGGCGCCTGTTGCTGGGCCGCCTGCATCGGCGCGCCGAGGAACAGGCATTGCGCCAGCGGGCTTTCTTCGATGATCGGGCTGCCCGCTCCAGGCAGTCCGGCCCGGACGCCTCCCGGCCCAACGTCATCGAGGGTGAGTACGAGCGCCGGGACGATTGATCTGCTCCCTTCCATTTTGATCCCGGGGGCCTCGCTAGGGATCAGAGCCTCCTTCGCCGCAGCGCCAGTCCCCCCTGCGCGCTTTGTCTTTCCTTTGCGTCCGACCGAGCGGCGGAATGGAAAATTTTTCTCCAATACCCTTGAAATGCCCTTGAGCGCCCACATCTAGCGGTCACCGCAAGGTTCCTGTCGGAAGACAGGCTATCTTTTGCGGTCCCGTGCTGCGGGCCGCAACCGGCAATGCCGGCTTTTACTAACGGGCCGATGAAGGCATCGGTTGCTGAAACGATAGAAAACTAGGAGAGATCGACAATGAAGCTTCGTCCTCTGCATGACCGCGTCGTGATTCGTCGTAGCGAAGAAGAAACCAAGACCGCTGGCGGCATCGTGCTGCCCGGTTCCGCTGCCGAGAAGCCGAACCGTGGCGAAGTCGTCGCTGTCGGCACTGGTCGCGTGCTGGACAACGGCGAAGTCCGTCCGCTGGCCCTGAAGGTCGGTGACAAGGTGGTGTTCGGTCCCTATTCCGGCAGCAACACCATCAAGGTCGATGGCGAAGATCTGCTGGTGATGGGCGAGAACGAAATCCTCGCTGTCATCGAAGCCTGATTTCCGCGAGTCTCCGTAAAAAATCCAAGATTGAGGAACGATCAAAATGGCTGCAAAAGAAGTCAAATTCGGTGATTCCGCCCGCAAGAAAATGCTGGTAGGCGTGAACGTCCTGGCCGATGCCGTCAAGGCAACCCTCGGCCCGAAAGGCCGCAACGTGGTCTTGGACAAGAGCTTCGGCGCACCGACCATCACCAAGGACGGCGTGTCCGTGGCCAAGGAAATCGAACTCAAGGACAAGTTCGAGAACATGGGCGCCCAGCTGGTGAAAGACGTGGCTTCCAAGGCCAACGATGAGGCCGGCGACGGTACCACCACCGCCACCGTGCTGGCCCAGGCCATCGTCAACGAAGGCCTGAAGGCTGTTGCCGCCGGCATGAACCCGATGGACCTGAAGCGTGGCATCGACAAGGCCACCCATGCCATCGTCGCCGAGCTGAAGTCGCTGGCCAAGCCGTGTGCCGACTCCAAGGCGATCGCCCAGGTGGGTACCATCTCCGCCAACTCCGACACCTCCATCGGTGACATTATCGCCGAGGCCATGAACAAGGTTGGCAAGGAAGGCGTGATCACCGTCGAGGAAGGTTCAGGTCTGGAGAACGAGCTGTCCGTCGTCGAAGGTATGCAATTCGATCGCGGCTACCTGTCGCCTTACTTCATCAACAAGCCCGACACTATGGTTGCCGAGCTGGATAACCCGCTGCTGCTGCTGGTCGACAAGAAGATCTCCAACATCCGCGAACTGCTGCCGGTGCTGGAATCTGTGGCCAAGTCCGGCCGCCCCCTGCTGATCGTCGCCGAAGACGTCGAAGGCGAAGCTCTGGCCACCCTGGTGGTCAATAACATGCGTGGCATCGTCAAGGTCGCCGCCGTAAAGGCACCGGGCTTCGGTGATCGCCGCAAAGCCATGCTGCAGGACATTGCCATCCTGACCGGCGCTACTGTGATTTCCGAGGAGGTCGGCCTGAGTCTGGAAGGCGCCACCCTGGAGCACCTGGGCAACGCCAAGCGCGTCGTCCTGAATAAGGAAAACACCACCATCATCGACGGTGCCGGCGCCCCGGCCGACATCGAGGCCCGCGTGGCGCAGATCCGCAAGCAGATCGAGGAAACCTCCTCTGACTATGATCGCGAGAAGCTGCAGGAGCGTCTGGCCAAGCTGGCCGGTGGCGTTGCCGTGATCAAGGTTGGCGCCGCCACCGAAGTCGAAATGAAAGAGAAGAAGGCCCGTGTCGAAGATGCCCTGCACGCGACCCGTGCTGCGGTGGAAGAGGGCGTGGTCCCCGGCGGTGGCGTGGCTCTGGTGCGCGCCCTGCAGGCCATCGAGGGCCTGCAGGGCGACAATGAAGACCAGGATGTCGGCATCGCCCTGCTGCGTCGTGCCGTCGAAGCGCCGCTGCGCCAGATCGTCGCCAACTCTGGCGATGAGCCGAGCGTAGTGGTCGACAAGGTCAAGCAGGGTTCCGGCAACTTTGGCTTCAATGCCGCCAGCGGCGTGTACGGCGACATGATTGAGATGGGTATCCTCGATCCGGCCAAGGTCACCCGTTCTGCGCTGCAGGCTGCCTCCTCCATCGGCGGCCTGATGGTCACCACCGAAGCCATGGTTGCCGACATCGTTGAAGACAAGCCGGCTTCGGCTATGCCGGACATGGGTGGCATGGGTGGTATGGGTGGCATGGGTGGCATGATGTAAACCGGGCTGCTCCGCTCCAGGCCTTCCCCCTGCCTGGCAGGATAGAAGGCTTCCCAGACGCCCCGACTTGTTCGGGGCGTCTGCTTTTCAGGTATTCCCCAGTTCTGGGCCGCGCTCTACGATTGTCTGCCTTTTCATATTCATACCCCACTTTTATCTATCTTGGCTGGCCTTTCCCTTCAGATCAGCTCGATCTCTTGCTGAGTCAGGGGGCGGTACTGGCCGGGCATCAGCCCAGACTCCAGCTGCAATGGCCCCATGCTTTCCCGGTGCAGGCGCAGCACGCGGTTGCGGAAATGCCCGAACATCCGCTTGACCTGATGGTAACGCCCTTCGAACAGCGTCAGCCGGGCGCTACGGCTACCGAGAATTTCCAGTCGAGCAGGTTGGGTGAGCAGATCCTCGAAGGCGAAGTAGAGGCCGTGAGCGAACGTCTCGATATATTCCTCGCCGATCGGCTCGGCGGTTTCCACGTAATACACCTTGGCCAGCTTGTGCTGTGGATGGGTGATGCGGCGTGACCAGCGTCCATCGTTGGTGATCAGCAGCAGGCCGGTGGTGCCGAGGTCGAGGCGCCCGGCCAGATGCAGTTCCTGCCTGTTCGGCTCGTTCAGGAGGTCGAGCACGGTACGGTGCTGCTCATGGCAGGTGGCGCTGACTACTCCTGCAGGCTTGTGCAGCATGAAATAGCGCGCAGCCCTGCCAGTCTGCAGCACTCCGTCGTTCAGTTCGATCCGGCTGAACTCGTGAATTTCGAAGCGTCCGTCACGAACCACCTGGCCGTCGACGCGCACCCGTCCGCCGGCCAGAAGCAGGTGGGCGTCCCGGCGGTTGAAGCAGGGCTGATTGCCAAGAAAGCGGTCAAGGCGCATCGGGCGTCGTCTCGGCGTGAAGCTGCTGCAGGCAGCGGGGGCACAGGCAGGCCTGGCCGCGGAGATCCGCTGGCAGGCACTTTAGCGCGTCGGGATTGGCTGGTCTGGAAAAGCACCAGCATTCGCCCTGGCCCTGAGACGGGCTGGCCAGGCCGCAGGCGTTGTCATTGCTGCACAGGGGGCAGCGTCTGGAATCTACATTCGGGATCATGGCAAAGGTTGCGCTGACATGGTGCGACACGAGTGCGGCTCACCGAACCAGTGCACAAGTCCGCCGAAGGGTAATAGCAAAGGGAAAGCAACCGAGCTTAGAATAACCTTAGAAAATTTGCGATTTTGCTGGCTTTCTCCCGGTAACTTTTTGTTTTCATTTGATTTTATGCATTTAGAAAATGCGAGGAGTATTCTATGCGCGGCTTGTCTGTGTGCCTTTTGGGTGCAATTTTGCTGTTGAGTGGGTGCAGTATTAGTGCGCCGGGTGTTCGTGCAAAACTCGGGGACGATGTACATGTTGGTCTGGGCGGTGCTGGTCACGGAGGCCATAGCGGGCATTTCTGCCCGCCGGGGCAGGCCAAGAAGGGTAACTGTTGAACGGCTATACCCTTTCAATGACAAAAGGATGTCCTCTAGCGAAGGTCAGCAAATGCTGGCCTTCGTTGTGTTAGGAGAGCGTCCATCATGCTATGCCGATCTCTGTTGGTTGTCCTGCCGGGCCTGTTCCTGAACGGATGCGCCGTATACGATCATGACGTCATCATCATTATTCCCGTGAGGATGATGGTATAGACCGCTATCACTATTCCAATGACGCTTATCGATATCACTCTTACGATGACAGTTATCGCCGTCGCCTGGATCATCGCTACCCTGCTCCCTCTCTCGGCCACCGGGACTGGCACGCGGAGCGGAAGGCAGTTCCGCGTTACAGCGGGCGCTGGGAGGACCGCCATGAGCGCCATGAGCAGCACCAGGAGTGGCGCAGGGCGCCCGCTCACAAGGTGAGCATCGAGGCGGCTATTTACGCATGGTAGAGAACAAGCGGGATCAGCATTCCGGGCGGAACAGGTATTCCGATTGGGACCAGCATCGTTCCCATCGCCCCTCGGGTCCCGGTCATTTGCATGACCGGGACGACTGGCACGACTGAGCTTCGCGCTGCCCTCTCCGGGTCGGAAGGGGCATGCCGAGCGAGGCGGTCAGAAAGGCTGCCCCGCAGAGGCCTTGGATTCCGCTGCTGGGGCAAGTTATGAAAGCTGCCTACCTGTTGCGCCACTGCGGGGTTCGCTTCTCGAGAAAGGCGTTGATGCCCTCGTGGGTATCTTCGGCTTCGAAGATGTCGACGAAGCGTTCACGCTCCTCCGCCAGCCAGCCGTTGGGTCCGCGCTCACGGGCGCCCTGGATAAGCGGCTTGATGGCGCGTACCGCGACCGGGCTCTGCTGCGCCACCTTGGCCGCCAGCAGCAGGGCCTGACCGCGGGATTCGCCAGGCTCGACTACTTCCTCGATCAGACCGATATGCCGGGCGGTTTCGGCATTCACCCGCTCGCCGCAGAGGATCATGCGCTTGGCCCAGCCTTCGCCGACCAGCCAGGGCAGTAGCTGGGTGCCGCCAGCGCAGGGTAGAAGGCCCACTGCCGCTTCCGGCAGAGCCAGCAGAGCCTGGCGCTCGGCGATGCGGATGTCGCAGGCCAGCGCACATTCCAGGCCGCCCCCCATGGCATAGCCGTTGATCGCGGCGATGGAAACGCCGCGGAAATCGCGCAGCGCCTCGAAGGCTTCGCCGAAACGTCGGGCCATCTCGCGAGCGCGGGACTTGTCAACATCGGCGAACAGCTTGAGGTCTGCGCCGGCGCTGAAAAACTTTTCACCTTGGCCGGTCACCACCAGGGCGTAGATGCCGTCGTCGCGGTTGAGGTGCTCGAGCAGCAGGCGGAGACCGATCAGCGAATCGCGGTCCCAGGTGTTGGCCGGGGGGTGATTGATGGTGATCAGAGCGGTATGTCCGTGCTTTTCCACCATCAGCTTGTGGGTCAGGTCGAACAGGCCGGGATGATAAGTTTCTATGGCATGGCTCATGGCGGCGTTTTCCTTGGGTGGCAGGCCGATGGCCGCCCGGATTACAGCAGCCGCTCCAGCGTGCTGCCCTTCTCCAGCAGATGGCGGGCAATGATCACTCGCATGATTTCGTTGGTGCCTTCGAGGATCTGGTGCACGCGGCTGTCGCGCACCCAGCGCTCCAGCGGATAGTCGTTCAGATAGCCGTAGCCGCCATGAAGTTGCAGGGCCTCGTTGCAGATCTCGAAGCACTGGTCGGTGGCGAAACGCTTGGCCATCGCACAATAAAGGCTAGCCTGTGGATGGCCACGGTCCAGTCGGTCGGCGGCCAGCAACACCATCTGCCGGCTGGCGGTGAGCTGGGTGAGCATGTCGGCGAGCTTGAACTGCAGGGCCTGGAACGCGGCCAGCGGCTTGCCGAACTGCCGGCGCTCCCTGAGGTAGCCCAGCGATTGATCCAAGGCCGCCCGTGCCGCGCCGAGGGAGCAGCTAGCGATATTGATGCGGCCGCCGTCCAGGGCCCGCATCGCATAGACGAACCCCTGGCCTTCCGGGCCGATGCAATTGGTTGTGGGAATGCGTACGTCCTCGAAGGTGACGGTGCGGGTCGGCTGGGCGCGCCAGCCCATCTTAAGTTCGTTGCGTCCGTAGCGGATGCCTTTGGCATCGGCCGGCACCAGAAAACAGGAGATGCCCTTGGCGCCATCTTCCCCGGTGCGGGCCATGACGATCAGCACGTCAGTACTTCCGGCGCCGGAGATGAAACATTTGCTACCTTGCAGTACATAGTTGTTGCCGTCGCGCCGGGCCCGGGTGCGCAGGTGGGCGGCATCGGAGCCGGCATCCGGTTCGGTCAGGCAGTAGGAGGCGAGCAGCTCGCCCGCGATCATGCGCGGTAGCCAGGTCGTTTTCAGCGCGTCATCGGCGAAGCGGGCTAGCATCCAGCAGGCCATGTTGTGGATGGTTAAATAGGCAGTAGTGGCGACACAGCCGGCGGCCAACTGTTCGAAGATCAGGGCGGCAGTGAGGCGCGACAGGCCGACGCCGCCGTCCGCCTCGTCGATGTAGAGGCTCAGATAGCCCTGTTCGGCGGCTCGGCGGATCGCTGCCAGCGGAAAGTGGTGTTCGCGATCCCAGTCGGCAGCGTGCGGTGCCAGTTCGCGGCTGGCGAAGGCCTGGGCGCTATCGATCAGCAGTTGTTGTTCCTCGGTAAGCTCGAAATCCATCGGCGGTACTCCCGTTTTTCGTTGCTGTGCACCGGTATTGACGTGCCAGGTGTCGGCTCTCTTGGCGGTCGAGCAGGTTTCTCCGGTGGCCGAAAGAAATGGGCTTCTTTATGTTGTTATAGCGGCATTGTGGAGGGTTTTCATCGCAAGCCTATGCCTTGACTTGGCGGCAGGGCTTCTCTAGCGTGCCTCGGTCATTTGCAAGGGGGGAAGGGTATGGGCAGCGCCGAGGACCGCATCAAGCTGGAGGCTTCCTGGAAGGAAGCGCTCCACGATGAATTCGACAAGCCCTATATGCGGGAGCTGAGCGATTTCCTGCGACGGGAGAAGGCTGTCGGCAAGGAGATCTATCCAGCGGGGGCACTGATCTTCAATGCGCTGAATTCGACGCCGCTGGATCGGGTCGAGGTGGTGATCATCGGTCAGGACCCCTACCATGGGCCCGGCCAAGCCCATGGCCTGTGCTTCTCGGTGCAGCCGGGCGTGCCGGTGCCACCGTCGCTGCAGAACATCTTCAGGGAGCTCAAGCGCGATCTGAATATCGACATGCCGAAACATGGCTATCTGCAGCACTGGGCTGAGCAGGGTGTGCTGTTGCTCAACACTTCGCTGACGGTGGAGCGGGGCAACGCCGGGTCGCACGCCGGCATGGGCTGGCAGCAGTTCACCGATAGGGTGATCGAGGTGGTCAGCCAGCGGCGGGGGCATTTGGTGTTCATGCTCTGGGGCGCCCATGCCCAGAGCAAGCGGCGTCTGATCGATCCGAGCAAGCACCTGATCCTCTGCTCCGCGCACCCCTCGCCGTTGTCGGCCCATCGCGGTTTCATAGGCAACGGCCATTTCAGCCGTGCCAACCGGTTTCTCGAGCAGCACGGCCTGGCGCCGATTGACTGGCGCCTGCCGGATATGCCCTGAAGGCGGAGCTGCCCTAGCGCTGGGCTTCCAGCTCGTGGTTCAGTTTATAGGGGAGGTCGAGCAGGTGCAGGGTGGGACCTTCGGGTGCGCCCAGGCTGACGCGTCCATCCTCGACGGCATCCTCCTGTAGAACTGCGAGCAGTTCGACGCCGCTTTCCGCCGGAGCGGCCAGGACCACTTCGCCGACACTGGTGCGGTGTACGGGGGAGAATAGCTCGGTGGCGGGCGCCGGTGCTTCGCTGCTGTCCAGCGCGAGGCGGTACAGGCGGCGCTTGAGCTTGCCCAGGTACTGCATGCGCGCGACGATTTCCTGACCGCTGTAGCAGCCCTTCTTGAAGCTCACCCCACCGACCGCTTGCAGGTTGATCATCTGCGGAATGAACAACTCGCGGGTCGCACCGAAGACTTGGCCGATCCCGGCGCGGATCTGAGCCAGCAGCCAGCACTCCAGCGGAGCCTCGGGCAAGTAGCCGGCCAGCCGGGCGCGTAGCGCCTCGGCTTGCTCGGCTGGAGCCCAGAGCTCGGCACGCTCACCCTCCAAACGGATGACGAGGAGTTCGCCGTTGCGCACGACCTGGCCGGTCTCCTGAGGCAGGTCCAGACCCAGGCCGATCAAGGCGGCATCGCCGCCGAGCAGGCCGAAGCGGGTCCAGACGCCGCTTTCATTGAATAATTGGGACTTGGAGAAGGCTGCGAACTTTTTCAGCTCAGTCTGCTGTGGCTCGATCAGTTCGCTGGCCATGGCCAGGAGAAAGCCGTCCAGATCGGGGATGAGGCGAAAGCTCGATATCATCCGCCCTTTCGGCGTGCAACGGGCGCCGAGGCTGGAGCTGCCGTCCTTTAGATAGTTGAGGTTGCAGGTCAGCTGACCCTGAAGAAATTTGTCGGCGTCCGGACCACGAACGGCTAACACGCCTTCGTGGACCAGCGCACAGAAGCAAGCGGTATCGGCCATGAGTATCACTGCAGTTGATAAGGAATGGCTGTCATCATAGAGGTCGGTCCGTGCCTTGTCAGCGGTGCCGGAGTGTCCCGACGCCGCTATAATGCGAGCCTTCTTTAATAAGGAATCCCATCCCATGGCCGACGATATCGAACTCAACCGACTTTTATGGCACAGCCGGCGCGGCATGCTGGAGCTGGACGTGCTGCTGGTGCCTTTCGTGAAGGAGGCCTATTCTAATCTGGATGTCGAGGACCAGGCGCGCTTCCGCAAGCTGCTGGAGTGCGAGGATCAGGACATGTTCGGCTGGTTCATGCGCCGGGAAGAGCCGGCCGATCTTGATCTGTACCGCATGGTGAACATGATCCTGGATCGTGTCCAACCCAAATGATGTCTTCGAGTGCCGCTGGCAGCCTTCGCGGCAGCTGCTGGCAGCCTATCTGATCGCCCAGGCGCTTGCCCTGGGTTCCTTCGCTCTGGCCGATATTCCCTTCTGGAGCCGCCTGCTCGGTGCCTCGCTGTGTCTGGCACATGCGGCCTGGTGTCTGCCCAGACAGATCCTGCTGTCCCATCCCACTGCCTTCAGGGGCGTACGCCGAACTGCCGAAGGCTGGCAGCTGTGGAGTGCGCGCAATGGCTGGAGGCCGGTGCAGTTGCGGCAGGACAGCCTGGCCCTGCCGCAGGTGATCGTTCTGCGCTTTCGTCTGCCGGAGGAGCGGCGGGTGAGGGGCTTGTGCATCCCGCGCGATGCGCTGGCGCAGGATGTCCATCGACGATTGCGGGTGCGGCTGAAATTCAGTCGGCGTAGGTGGGTGGCGCCAGAATAGTGTCGCGAGCTTCGGGCAGCATGTCCGGATAGTCGAGTGTATAGTGCAGGCCGCGGCTTTCGTGGCGCTGCATGGCCGAGCGGATCATCAGATTGGCGACCAGGGCCAGGTTGCGCAGCTCGATCAGGTCGCGGCTGACCTTGTAGTTGCTGTAGAACTCGTCGATTTCGCTGAGCAGTAGTCTGACCCGGTGCTGGGCGCGCTGCAGGCGCTTGTTGGTGCGCACGATGCCGACATAGTCCCACATGAAGCGCCGCAGTTCGTCCCAGTTGTGTGCGATAATCACGTCCTCGTCGGAGTCAGTAACCTGGCTGGCATCCCAGCTCGGTAGATCGCTTGGCAGATCAATGTCCGTCATTTGCCCGAGCATGTGGAGTGCCGCGGAGCGGGCATAGACGAAGCACTCCAGTAGGGAGTTGCTTGCCATGCGGTTGGCGCCATGCAGGCCGGTGAAGCTGGTTTCGCCAATGGCATAGAGGCCGGGGATGTCTGTCCGCCCGAGGCTGTCGACGACAACGCCGCCGCAGGTGTAGTGGGCGGCGGGGACCACAGGGATTGGTTCGCTGGTAATATCAATGCCGAAATCCAGGCAGCGTTCATGGACGGTCGGGAAGTGAGACTGGATGAAATCCGCCGGCTTGTGGCTGATGTCCAGATACACGCAGTCGATCCCGAGGCGCTTCATTTCATGGTCGATGGCGCGGGCGACGATGTCCCGTGGGGCCAGCTCGGCTCGGCAGTCGAAGCGTGGCATGAAGCGCTCGCCATTGGGCAGCTTGAGTAGTCCACCTTCGCCGCGCAGGGCTTCAGTGATCAAGAAGCTCTTGGCTTGCGGATGGTACAGGCAAGTGGGGTGGAACTGGTTGAATTCCAGGTTACCTACCCGGCAGCCGGCGCGCCAGGCCATGGCAATGCCATCGCCGCAGGCGCTGTCGGGGTTGCTGGTGTAGAGATAGACCTTGGCTGCTCCGCCGCAGGCAAGTGTGGTGAAGCGCGCGCTGTAGGTATCGACCTCGCCGCTCTGACGGTTGAGTACGTAGGCTCCCAGGCAGCGCCTGCCGGGCAAGCCGAGCTTGCTTTCGGTGATCAGGTCGATGGCGACATGTTGTTCGAGCAGCTCGATGTTCGGCCGTTCCTGGGCCTGGGCCAGCAGGGTCTTGAAGATGGCTGCACCGGTGGCGTCAGCGGCATGGATGATGCGCCGGTGGCTGTGGCCGCCTTCGCGGGTCAGATGGAATGCGAAACCGCCGTCATCATGCATCGTGGGGTCTTCGCGGGTGAAGGGGACGCCTTGCTCGATCAGCCATTGGATGGCTTCCCGGCTATGCTCCACTGTAAAGCGCACTGCCTCCTTTCTACATAGGCCTGCACCGGCGATCAGCGTATCTTCGACATGGGACTCGATGGTGTCGGTATCATCCAGCACTGCCGCGACGCCGCCTTGAGCCCTGAAGGTCGAGCCGTTGGCGAGTTCCCCTTTGCTCAGAACCGCGATGCGCAAGTGGGGCGGCAGAGTGAGTGCCAGGGTCAGGCCGGCCGCACCGCTGCCAATGATCAGGACATCATGCTGAAAATGTTGGCTCATGTTGAAGAATCCGGAAAAGCAAAGACTGCTAGTAGAAGAAGGTCGGGCTTGGCACAATCGCCGACTTGGCTGCAGGGCTGTCAGGGGAACTCTGTGCCCTTTTTGACATCAAATACCGGCTGCAACAGGATGGCACACCGGTTGGCGACATGAAAGCTCAGAGAGAGCGTGGCTAGCCCAGTGAGTGGCTATTCTCATGGCGGGTAGTTCAGGTTGGTTGATCCGTTCGAGGTTGTTCGCTTTCTACGGTAGGCCTCGCTTGGGGGGGGAATTTTTGCTTAATACCCGTGTCAATAGAAACAAGGTGATCCGATGCCTGATGCTATGGCTATGCCCCCTAGGGTTTAACGAGGTGTATTCATGTTAAACCAGGAGCAGGATCAGCAGTTGGTCGAGCGGGTGCAGCGTGGTGACAGGCGGGCCTTTGATTTGCTGGTATTGAAATACCAGCACAAGATTCTCGGTTTGATAGTGCGTTTCGTGCATGATGCCCATGAGGCTCAGGATGTTGCTCAGGAGGCTTTTATCAAGGCCTACCGTGCGCTCGGCAATTTTCGCGGCGACAGCGCTTTTTACACTTGGCTGTACCGTATTGCCATCAATACTGCGAAGAATCATCTGGTGGCCCGTGGGCGACGTCCTCCGGACAGCGATGTGAGTGCATGTGATGCCGAGTTCTACGAGGGTGACCATGCCCTGAAGGATATCGAGTCGCCGGAGCGTTCTCTCCTGCGGGATGAAATCGAGGTCACCGTACATCGAACCATCCAGCAACTGCCGGAAGATCTACGTATGGCATTGACACTGCGCGAGTTCGATGGGCTGAGTTATGAAGATATTGCCAGTGTTATGCAATGTCCGGTTGGAACTGTGCGTTCACGCATCTTTCGGGCGCGTGAGGCGATTGATAAAGCGCTGCAGCCATTACTGCAGGAAACCTGAGACTGCGGCCGTCAGCCGAGAGAGGTAACGTCATGAGTCGTGAAGCCCTATATGAGTCGCTGTCCGCGGTAATGGATGGCGAGGCGGACGAGATGGAGTTGCATCGTGTGCTCACTGCCAGCAAGGACGATGCTGAGTTTCGGGCCGCCTGGTCGCGCTATCAGCTGGCACGGGCCGCCATGCATAAGGAGTTGCTGGAGCCGCGTCTGGATATCGCAGCGGCGGTCTCGGCCGCGTTGTCTACAGAAAATGCCCCTAAGGTTAGGCGCTTCTCCTGGGGGGTGGTTGGGCGTTTGGCGGTGGCGGCTTCGGTGACTGTTGCAGTGTTGGCGGGCGTTCGCCTGTACAACCAAAGCGAGTTGACTGGTGCCGGAATGGCCCAGCGAGTACCGCAAACCTCCCTGCCGGTACCGCAGGTACAGGGGGCGCCGGTTTTGGCTGGTTACACTGAGGGCGCCGGGCAGTCCCAGGAGCCCTTGCCTAATGAGGCGGGCCAAGACTCGGATTGGCATGAGAAAAGGCTTCCGGCCTACCTTCGCCAACATGTGCAGCAGTCGGCTGTGAGTGGGGCTGAGGGTGCCTTGCCCTATGCCCGTGCGGCCAGTCTGGAAAACCGCTGAGGAGGAGCATGCGTTTTTTTTCTCTGCTTTTTCTCGGTGGCAGCTTGATGATGCCAGTACATGCTGCCGACGCGCAAAATTGGCTGAATCGCCTGCTGAAGGCTGAGAGGCAACAAAGTTTTCAAGGCATCTTTGTCTACGAACGTAATGGCAGCTTTTCCACTCATGCCATCTGGCACCAAGCCAGCCAGAATGGGGGATCGAGAGAGCGTCTTTTGAAGTTGGATGGCTCGCCCGTGGAGGTGGTACGAGTCGATGGGCGCCTTCAGTGCGGGAGCAGCGCTTTGGCCGATCAATTGATTGAAGGGGAACCTTGGCCACCGCGACCGCTGGATCCGCAGAAGCTGGCTGAGTGGTATGAAATCCGAATGGTTGGTGAGTCCCGGGTTGCCGGCCGTGCCTCAGTGGTGTTGACTATTCTGCCGCGCGATCAGTATCGCTACGGTTTCGAGTTGCATCTTGATCGTGAGACCTCCCTTCCGCTCAAGTCTCTCCTGCTGAACGAGAAAGGCCACCTGCTCGAGCGTTTCCAGTTCACGCAGCTGGACACGCCCGCAACAATTGCCAGAGATAAGCTGGAGCCGGGACCGGCCTGCCGCCCGGTCGAAATCTTGGAAGCCGAGGGGCCGGAGCAAGGCTCTTGGCGCTCCGAATGGCTGCCGCCAGGCTTCACTCTGCGCAGTGTGCACGCCCAGCCCAGTCCCATCTCAGGTGAAACCATTATCTATTTAATGTACGGTGATGGTTTGACGCGTTTTTCGGTGTTCATCGAGCCGTTGCGTGGCGCTCTCGTCGAAGACGCGCGCAGCCAGCTGGGTCCGACCGTCGCAGTATCCAAGCGCATGTCGACTGCAGATGGCGATATGATGATTACCGTTATCGGCGAGATTCCTCTGGGAACGGCCGAGCGCATAGCGCTATCGATGCGTGCGAGTGAGGAACAGGCTGATCGATGATCGAAGAGCAGGGCCGGGTGGTGGCGATCGAGCGTGGGGCTGTATGGGTTGAAGCCCAGAGCAAGACTAGCTGCTCCGGTTGTGCCGCAAGCATCGGCTGTGACCGGGGCCTTCTGCTGGAGGGGCTGAGGACGGGGGGGCATCGCAGGCGCATTCGTGCCTTGTCGGCCATGCCGCTTCAGGTTGGCGACCCTGTAGTCATCGGCATACGGAAAGATTTACTGTTGCGCAGCGCCCTCGCGGTCTACCTGTTGCCCTTGCTCGGCTTGTTTATCTTTGCCATTTCCGCCCAATGGTTCGGTTTCAGGGAGCCGCTAGTGATTTTCGCCGGTTTTCTGGGATTTGCCTCTGTTTGGATCGTGGTACGCAGCGTGAGTCGACGCCAGATAAACAATCCGGCATTGCAGCCAGTGGTGTTGCGTACTTTGCTTGGCGTTCCCCAGGGGTATGCTGGGCGTGCGGCTTTTTGAGTGGAGAGCAGTATGTCGAAATTTGGTTTTAAGCCCTTCGCCTCCGTCTTGGCAGGTGTCTTGTTGCTTGGGCAGTCGCTGCTCGCGCAGGCACAATTGCCGGAGTTTACCGAGTTGGTAGAGGCAGCTTCTCCTGCGGTAGTCAACATCAGCACCCGGCAGAAGCTTCCGGATCGTGCCATGGTGCAGGGGATGCCTGATCTCGAAGGTCTTCCCCCGTTCTTCAGGGAGTTCTTGGAACGCAATATTCCGCAGGTTCCACGTACGCCGAATGGTGGTCGTCATCGCGAGGCGCATTCCTTGGGGTCGGGCTTCATCCTTTCTGCGGATGGCTACGTATTGACCAACAACCATGTGGTTGCCGATGCTGATGAAATTATCGTTCGACTGTCCGATCGCAGTGAACTCGAGGCCGAACTGGTCGGTGCCGATCCACTTACCGATGTGGCCCTGCTGAAGGTTAAAGGCTCGAACCTTCCCACCGTCAAGCTTGGTCGTACCGATAAGTTGAAGGTGGGGGAGTGGGTTGTGGCTATCGGTTCGCCCTTCGGTTTTGACCATTCGGTGACGGCCGGCATCATCAGTGCCACGGGGCGGAGTCTGCCGAATGAGAGTTATGTGCCTTTCATCCAGACCGATGTGGCAATCAATCCCGGCAACTCCGGGGGACCGCTCTTCGACTTGGAGGGGCGGGTGATCGGTATCAATTCGCAGATCTTTACCCGGTCAGGCGGTTTCATGGGGCTGTCCTTCGCCATCCCCATCGAAGTTGCCATGGGGGTGGCCGACCAGTTGAAGGCGACCGGCAAGGTTGTACGCGGCTGGCTGGGCGTGGTCATTCAGGAAGTCAACAAGGATCTGGCCGAATCCTTCGGTCTGGACAAGCCGGCAGGGGCGCTGGTTGCCCAGGTGCTGGAAGAGGGCCCGGCGGATAAAGGAGGCTTGCAGGTCGGAGATGTCATTCTCAACCTGGATGGCCGTCCGATTGTGATGTCGGCCGATCTGCCGCACCTGGTTGGCAGGTTGAAGCCTGGAACCAAGGCCAATCTCGAAGTGGTGCGTGATGGGGTTCGGAAAAATATTGCCATCACGGTGGGAGCCTTGCCGGAGGAGGGAGATGGGGTTCAGCCAAGCGTTGCGGGCGTGGAGCAAAGCAGCAACCGTCTGGGGGTGACTGTCACTGAACTGACTCCCGAGCAGAAGAAGTCCCTCGACCTCAAGGGTGGTGTGGTGATTCGTGAAGTATTGAACGGTCCGGCGGCCGTGATCGGCTTGCGGCCTGGCGATGTGATCACCCATCTGAACAATCAAGCGATCGACTCGACGAAGACCTTTGCCGAAGTGGCTGGTGCACTGCCGAAAAGCCGTTCGGTGTCCATGCGGGTGCTGCGTCAGGGAAGAGCCAGTTTCATCACTTTCAAACTGGCTGAATGAAGCCTTTCAGACTTAAAAAGGGCGGTTTGACCGCCCTTTTTTATGTTTGTCAAGCGAGGTAGTGCGTGACGTTGGTAATATTGATCAGTTAAACTCCCCTGCTATTTTCGACGGCTAGCCCGCCCGAGCCTTTTCGAGTGCTGAACTGTGAGTGACCTCAGTCATATCCGCAATTTTTCCATCATCGCCCATATCGATCATGGCAAGTCGACACTGGCGGACCGATTCATTCAGATCTGCGGCGGCCTTTCGGATCGCGAGATGGAGGCCCAGGTTTTGGACTCCATGGACCTAGAGCGCGAACGTGGTATCACTATCAAGGCCCACAGTGTGACCTTGCACTACAAGGCGCAGGACGGCAAAACCTACCAGCTGAATTTCATCGATACCCCTGGTCATGTCGACTTCACCTATGAAGTCAGCCGTTCTCTGGCCGCCTGTGAGGGCGCCTTGCTGGTGGTGGATGCCGGTCAGGGCGTGGAGGCGCAATCGGTCGCCAACTGCTATACCGCCATTGAGCAGGGCTTGGAAGTGATGCCCGTGCTGAACAAGATGGATCTGCCCCAAGCCGAGCCGGAGCGGGTCAAGGACGAGATCGAGCATATTATCGGTATTGATGCCAGCGCTGCTGTCCCATGCAGCGCCAAAAGTGGGATGGGCGTCCTCGACGTGCTGGAGCAATTGGTCCAGATCATCCCTCCCCCCGAAGGCGAGATTGAGGCGCCGTTGCAAGCGTTGATAATCGATTCCTGGTTCGACAACTACTTGGGTGTGGTCTCGCTGGTACGGGTCAAACACGGCCGGGTAAAGAAGAGCGACAAAATTTTGGTGAAGTCCACTGGTAAGGCCCATCAAGTGGACAGCGTCGGAGTCTTCACCCCGAAGCACACCGAGATGCCCGACCTCAAGGCGGGCGAAGTGGGCTTCATCATTGCTGGCATCAAGGACATCCACGGTGCGCCGGTAGGCGATACCCTGACGCTCTCCAGCACTCCCGATGTGGACATGCTGCCAGGCTTCCAGCGGATCAAACCGCAGGTGTATGCCGGTCTGTTCCCTGTCAGCTCGGACGATTTCGAAGATTTCCGCGAGGCGCTGCAGAAGTTGACGCTGAACGACGCCGCGCTGCAATACGAGCCGGAAAGCTCCGATGCGCTCGGTTTCGGTTTCCGCATCGGCTTCCTCGGCATGCTGCACATGGAGATCATCCAAGAGCGTCTGGAGCGCGAATATGACCTGGATCTGATCACTACAGCGCCGACGGTGGTCTACGAGGTCCTGCTAAAGAATGGCGATATGGTTTATGTTGATAATCCGTCGAAGTTGCCGGATCTGTCCTCCATTGCCGAAATGCGCGAGCCGATCGTGCGCGCCAATATCCTGGTGCCGCAGGAGCATCTGGGTAACGTCATCAATCTTTGCATCGAGAAGCGTGGCGTCCAGCGCGACATGCAGTTCCTCAGCAGCCAGGTACAGATCAGCTATGACCTTCCGATGAACGAGGTGGTACTGGACTTCTTCGACCGACTGAAGTCAGTCAGCCGTGGTTATGCCTCGCTGGATTACAGTTTCGATCGCTTTCAGCCCGCCAACCTGATCAAGTTGGATGTGCTGATCAATGGCGAAAAGGTGGATGCCCTGGCGCTCATCGTGCATCGCGACAAGTCCCATCAAAAGGGGAGGGCGCTCACCGAGAAGATGAAGGAGCTGATTCCCCGACAAATGTTCGATGTGGCCATCCAGGCCGCCATCGGCGGGCAAGTCGTGGCACGAACCACAGTGAAGGCGCTGAGAAAGAATGTCCTGGCAAAGTGCTATGGCGGCGACGTGAGCCGAAAGCGCAAGTTGCTCGAGAAGCAGAAGGCCGGTAAGAAACGGATGAAGCAGGTCGGCAGTGTGGAGATTCCGCAGGAAGCCTTCCTCGCCGTGCTCAAGGTAGATAGTTAGCCCTATGTCGATCAATTTTCCTTTGCTGCTGGTGCTGGCGGTTCTGGTCAGCGGTGCATTGGCCCTGCTGGATCTAGTCTTGCTGGCGCCGCGCCGGCGAGCGGCAATTGCCGCATATGAGGGTAGTGTCGGCAAGCCCGACCAGAGCGTGGTGGAGCGCCTGAACAAGGAGCCGCTGCTGGTCGAATATGGCAAGTCGTTCTTCCCGGTCTTGGCGATCGTGTTAGTACTGCGCTCCTTCCTGGTAGAGCCCTTCCAGATTCCCTCGGGCTCGATGAGGCCTACCTTGGACGTTGGCGACTTCATTTTGGTGAACAAATTCGCCTATGGTATCCGCCTGCCCGTGCTGGACACCAAGGTGATCGAGGTGGGCGAGCCGCAGCGTGGTGATGTCATGGTATTCCGCTACCCAAGCGAGCCGAGTATTAACTATATCAAGCGGGTGGTCGGCTTGCCCGGCGACCATATCCGCTATGGCAGCGACAAGCGCCTGTTCGTCAATGGGGCCCCGATTGCCGAACAGTTGCTGGGCAAGGCGTCCGGGATTCTGGGCAGTGCGGCGCTTTACAAAGAGCAGCTCGGCGATGTCGAGCATTTAATCCGCAAGGAAACGAGACGCCATGCCGAGCCTACTCGTGAATGGGTAGTGCCAGACGGCCACTATTTCATGATGGGCGACAACCGCGACAACTCCAACGACAGCCGCTACTGGAACGATCCGCAGATTACTGACGAAATGCAGGGCATGGTTCCGGACGAGAACATCGTCGGCAAGGCCTTCGCTGTCTGGATGAGTTGGCCGGAGCCCAAACTGCAAAATCTGCCGAACTTCGCCCGCGTCGGCCTGATCCACTAAGCCCTCGGCAAATGTGCAGTACTCGCCAACACGGGAGGCAGCCCCCTATAGGCTGTGTCCACAGTCAATGGCTGGATGAAAGAGACCGAGCATGAAATTCCCTCATTCGCAGAAAGGACTGTCGATACTGAGTTGGTTAGTCGTGCTGGCCGTGGTGGCATTTTTTGCCAGTACGGCATTCAAGATGATGCCGCATTATTTCGATTATATGTCTATGGAGAAGATCATCACCTCTATCGAAACGGAGCGAGCTGCAGATATCCGCAGCGTAGGAGACTTCTATGCCCATGTCAGCAAGGGTATGCAGGTCAATAACCTTCGAGACCTGAATTTGCAAGAGGTGCTGAAAGTGACCTTCGAAAACAATGAGTTCCGTGCTCATCTAAAATATGAGAAGCGCGAGCCGCTGATCGAGAACCTCGATCTGGTGGTGAGTTTCGATAAAGAATTCCGTGTGCCCATGCCGTGAGCTCCTCCCTGAATCGTCTTGAGCGCAAGCTCGGTCATACTTTCAAGAACCAGGATCTAATGCTCCTGGCGTTGACCCATCGCAGTTTTGCGAGTCGCAACAACGAGCGGCTGGAGTTTCTTGGCGATGCCATCCTCAACTTCGTCGCTGGCGAGGCACTGTTTCAGCGCTTTCCCCAAGCCCGCGAAGGGCAGTTGTCGCGCCTGCGGGCACGGCTGGTCAAGGGCGAGACGCTGGCCTTGCTAGCACGTGGTTTCGACCTCGGCGACCACCTGCGCCTCGGCTCCGGCGAGCTGAAGAGCGGCGGCTTCCGTCGCGAGTCCATCCTTGCCGATGCCTTGGAGGCGCTGATCGGTGCCATTTACCTGGATGCCGGTCTGGAGACGGTGCGCGAGCGCGTGCTCGACTGGCTGGCCGGCGAGCTGGATAGCCTGACCCTGGTCGACACCAACAAGGACCCCAAGACCCGCCTGCAGGAGTTCCTCCAGTCCCGGGCCTGTGAGCTGCCCCGCTACGAAGTGGTAGACATCCAGGGCGAGCCACACTGCCGGACGTTTTTCGTCGAGTGCCAGGTTGCCCTCCTGAACGACAAGACCTACGGTCAGGGTGCCAGTCGCCGCATCGCCGAGCAGGTGGCGGCAGCGGCGGCACTGGTAGCCCTCGGGGTGGAGAATGGCAATGACTGAAGCAAAAGCAAACCCGCCGCGCTGCGGATACGTAGCCATCGTTGGCCGTCCTAATGTAGGCAAGTCCACGCTGCTCAACCATGTTCTCGGGCAGAAGCTGGCGATCACCTCGCGCAAGCCGCAGACCACCCGGCACAACATGCTGGGGATCAAGACCGAGGGCAAGGTACAGGCGATCTACGTCGATACACCCGGCCTGCACAAGCAGAACGACAAGGCACTCAACCGCTACATGAACAAGACCGCCTCGGCGGCATTGAAGGACGTCGACGTGGTGGTCTTCATGGTCGACCGCACGCGCTGGACTGAAGAGGACCAGTTGGTGCTCGAGCGCCTCCAGTACGTGCAGGGGCCGGTTCTGATCGCGGTGAACAAGGCCGACCGACTCGAGGACAAGGCCGAGCTACTGCCCCATCTGGAATGGCTGGCGCAGCAACTGACCAACGCAGAGATCGTGCCCATCTCAGCATTGCATGGACAGAATCTGGATACTCTCGAGCGGCTGGTCGCCGAGCGACTGCCGGAGAGTGAGCATTTCTTTCCGGAAGACCAGATCACCGACCGCTCCAGCCGCTTCCTCGCCGCCGAGCTGGTGCGGGAGAAGATCATGCGCCAATTGGGTGCTGAACTGCCCTACCAGGTCACCGTGGAGATCGAGGACTTCAAGCAGGAGGGGCGGATCCTGCACATCCACGCGCTGATCCTGGTCGAACGCGAGGGGCAGAAGAAAATCATCATCGGCGAGAGGGGCGAGCGGCTCAAATCCATTGGCCAGGAGGCACGCAAGGACATGGAGGTGCTGTTCGACTCCAAAATCATGCTTAACCTGTGGGTTAAGGTTAAGAGCGGCTGGTCCGATGACGAGCGAGCGCTTCATTCGTTGGGCTATCGTGATAGTTAGCGTCATTTCCTTTCTGCTGTTTGCAAAAAATTGTTGGATGCATCGGGCAAGATATATTCATCGCCAACGCTCGGCTCATCCTCAAATCTCCTCCTTCCGGGACCCGTCGGTGGTTCCACCTCACTCCTGCCAAGTAATGGCCTCGTGCCCTTGAGCCTATGCGCGCAGTGGCCCTTCCCAGAGGGGTTACAGAAGGATGCCCTGGCTGCTGGGCATACAGTCGAGGCCGAGCCGCTCCGGGCGGACTTCCTGCATATTTCCCCCTGTTACTGCTTGAGTTCAAACCATGACTCCCTGCGTCCTCGAAGGAGGGCCGAAGGCTGGTATGTACAAAATCATCCTGACCAATCGGCAGCATTATCGGGTGTATTCTTTGGATAATTCGCTCGTTTAAACTTCGTCGGCACTTTATATTTTTCATAACGATATAGTGATCTATTGGCTTTTGACTGCCGTATCGCTTAAGCGAGGCGACGAATGGACTGGAAACGTCGGGAAAAGTTGGTCAGAATCGGTGGCTCTTAAAAGAGGTAAGTGCAATACGGTTACTGTATTGAGGAGGAAGTAGGTGCGTTATTCGGTGGATTAGTGCTATATCCCCCTCATGGGAGATCGCATACGGCTGTTCTTGGAGTGGTTGACATGTTTGTGGGTGCCTGTCACTTTTCGCAACTATAGGTGGATGGCTTAGTGCATTCAGGATATCTGTCGGCCAGTCCATGCTGCTGGGCGGTCTGCAGGTAAAAATTGTTTTGATATATAGACGACAAGAATTTTCTAGTGTGGTTCACGGTTGGTGAGCCATGGAGTCGCTTTGGTTTTTTTTATGGTGGTAAAAATAGGGGTATTCAAATAGTAAATGTCCCATGCTATGTCTATGCAGCTTGCCGATAATTGGTTTGAGGAAGCATTTTGCGCCAAAAGTTGTAGTTGATGCTGGTGGCTGAACTTCGTCAGTAGGGGGCTGGTATCGCGACTGATTCATTCTTTATATCGGGCTGTCATGTGTCCTGATGTATTCTTCGAGACCGAATCTGGTAGCAGGGGGTGAACCTTATTCGGACTACTCAAGTATTGCGGCCAGTTTTGGCGGCTGTCTCGCGTCAGTCGGTTTAGCTGTATTTGCGGCTTGGCTCATTGCTCCTCCAGATTGGAGGCGGTGGTCTGCTGCTCGACTTGACGCTTTTTTTAACCAACTCACAGGATGTGTTTAAATTAGATGAATAACTGAGAGGAAAAATGGCTTACAACTCGGATCTTATCGACCTTCGCAACTGGAAGATTACTTTGCCGGTTGATAGTAAGGGCGGCACCAGTGGTGTGGCCGTAGAAGTAAAAAATCTTTTGGGGTATGAAAACTCTAAGTATTTTTATGATGCGCCGGATGGGGCCATGGTTTTTTCCGCCATGGTAGATGGCGCAACGACCGGCGGCTCCAAGTATGCGCGTTCCGAGCTGCGCGAAATGAATGGAAGCGAGCGTGCCGCTTGGAAACTCAGCGAGGGGGGCACCATGACGGCGACCCTTGAGGTAGATAAGGTCCCGCAAAAGTCCGATGGTAGCCCGGGCCGGGTGGTTGTCGGTCAGATTCATGGTGAGGATGATGAGCTTGTCCGTCTTTATTATGAAAATGGAAAAGTATATTTTGTAAATGATCGAGCCGGACCCAAGAATGCCGAGACGACATTTGCCCTCAAGGATTCCAATGGCAACGAACCCAACATATCTCTGGACGAGAGGTTTTCCTATAAAATCGATGCCAAGGGAGATGCCTTGACGGTTGAGGTTTATGCCGATGGGAAGACATACACGTCAACCTCCAAGATTAACTCTGTCTGGCAGTCGGATAAGCTTTATTTCAAGGCGGGCGCTTACTTGGGGGTCAATGAGAGTAGCGGTAAGGGGGAGGCCCAAGTATCGTTCTATGGCCTAGATTTTGCTCACACCAGTGGTGGTGGTCTTGGCGGTCTGCTGGATCAGGTTACAAAAAGTACTAGCAGCACTACTAATACCGATACCCAAGCCAATAGCAGCACCGATACTGGTACCAGTAGCAGCGCTGCTGGCAGCACGAATTCTGTTTCAGACTCGTCTCAAACCTTGACGGGTGATGATGGCGACAATGCACTCACTGGAACCACGGGGAATGATGTCATTCGTGCAAATGCCGGCGACGACAAAGTGTACGGCCGTGATGGTGATGATGAGCTGCATGGAAACAGCGGCAATGATAAGATATATGGAAATGCCGGCGATGATAAGCTGTATGGCACTGCAGGAAACGATGTATTGCAGGGCGGCCCTGGCAAAGACTTGCTCGAAGGTGGGAGCGGTACAGACAAATTCGCTTTCGCGAGTCTTGAGGATGCAGGCGATACTATTACCGATTTCCGAGCGGGAGACTTGATTGATATTTCTGCCCTGGTGGAGAGCTTCTCGCGTGGCGGCGATGATATGTCTTTGAAGGAGCTGAGCGCTAATGGTTTTATCAGCTTCAAGGAAGTGGCCGATAATACCCACGAGCTTTACGTTGATGCTGATGGAGCCGAAGGTTCTGCCGAAGATGTCATGCTCGTGAAGGTTATTGGTATTGATGACAGCATGCTTGATGCCAGTGCTCTTGTTGTCTAGCGGCTATTTCGCTGTTTGCTGAAAAAACCTCGATTCAGTGTCATGATTCAATTTATTCGCTGATTCCGAGTAAAAGACAGATACAATCCAGTGTAAGATGTCTCGTCCCCACTTGAAAAAAGCGCAGCTTCATGCTGGCCAAGGGGTTTTTCAGCAAACTGCTAGAGCCGGAAAAAGGCAGGAAATGGATCTTTCCTGCCTTCTCATACCATGATTAGCCAATCTGCTTTTATCCTGCATAGCCGCCCCTACAAGGAAAGCAGCGCGCTGGCGGATTTCTTTACCCCGCAAGGGCGACTGCGCGCCGTATTGCGCGCTGCGCGCGGCAAGTCTGGCAGCCTGGCCCGACCGTTTGTGCCACTGGAACTGGAGTTGCGCGGTCGGGGTGAGCTGAAAACCGTCGCCCGTCTGGAAAGCAGCGGTATTTCCTACTGGCTGACCGGCGCGAGCCTGTTCGGCGCGCTCTACCTGAACGAACTGCTGATCCGTCTGCTGCCCGCCGAGGATCCCCTGCCGTCGTTGTTCGACCATTACGCCCTGACCCTAGATGCCCTGGCCGGCGGACGCCCGCTGGAGCCGCTGTTGCGTGCCTTCGAATGGCGCTTGCTGGCGGAACTGGGCTATGGTTTTTCCTTGGATCGCGATCTGCACGGCCGGCCGGTGCTTGCCGACAGTCTCTACCGGCTGCTGCCCGATGCCGGTCTGGAGCCGGTTGAGCAGCTGCAACCTGGCCTGTTCCAGGGCCGCGAGCTGCTTGCCATGGCCGAGACCGACTGGCAGTTCCCCGGCGCCCTGGCCGCGGCCAAGCGCCTGATGCGCCAGGCCCTGGCGCCCCATCTTGGCGGCCGGCCGCTGGTCAGCCGCGAGCTCTTCATGAATCCCAAGGAGCCCCCCCGTGACTGAAGCCAACCGCATTCTGCTCGGCGTGAACATCGACCATGTGGCGACCCTGCGCCAGGCCCGTGGCACCCGTTATCCGGATCCGGTCAAGGCCGCGCTGGATGCCGAGGAGGCCGGCGCCGACGGCATCACCGTGCACCTGCGCGAGGACCGCCGGCACATCCAGGACCGCGATGTGAGGGTGCTCAAGGAGGTGCTGCAGACGCGGATGAACTTCGAGATGGGCGTCACCGAGGAAATGCTCGCCTTCGCTGAGCAGATCCGCCCGGCGCACGCCTGCCTCGTTCCGGAAACCCGTCAGGAGCTGACCACCGAGGGGGGGCTGGACGTCGCCGGTCAGGAGGCGCGCATCCGCGCTGCGGTGGAACGTCTGGCGCGGATCGGCTGTGAGGTATCGCTGTTCATCGACGCCGAGCCACAGCAGATCGAGGCCGCCGCGCGGATCGGCGCACCGACTATCGAGCTGCACACAGGACGCTACGCCGACGCCTACACTCCGGCGGAAACGGCCCGCGAGCTGGCGCGCATCCGCGACGGTGTGGAGTACGGACTGAGCCATGGGCTGATCGTCAATGCCGGTCACGGTCTGCATTATTACAACGTCGAGCCGGTGGCAGCGATTCCAGGAATGCACGAGCTGAACATCGGCCACGCTATAGTTGCGCAAGCCCTGTTCGTCGGCTTCAAGGAAGCGGTGCGGGAGATGAAGGCATTGATGCAGGGCGCCGCAGGGCGCCGCTAGCGGCGGAACAGGTTCAGCAGCAGGCTTGCCACCAGGCTGACCAGCAGCATCGAGGTGAAGGGAATGAACAACTTGCCGCGCGCCGTTTCGATGCGGATGTCGCCCGGTAGCCGGCCGAACCAGCCGAACAGCCAGGGTGCGTAGTACAGTGCGATGCCAAGCAGCAGCAGGGCTGCTCCGAGGATCATCAACCAGCGGGCCATCCGATCATCTCCGTCAGGGTGAGGGGCGGACTGGCCGCCCGGTCTTATGGCTTGCGTGCCAGCAGCGTGGCGCGAGTCGGTGCGGGCAGGCCTTCGACGGTCCTGCCGTGGTTGGCCGGATCGAGGAAGTCCGGCAGCGACTGGAAGGTCATCCATTCGGTGGCACGCTGCTCCTCGACGGAAGTGACGGCGACATCCACGCAGCGCACCTCGACGAAGCCGGCGCGGCGCAGCCACAGTTCCAGGGATGCCACCGAGGGCAGGAACCAGACGTTGCGCATCTGCGCATAGCGGTCCTCCGGCACCAGCACGGTACTGGCGTCGCCTTCCACCACCAAGGTTTCCAGCAGCAGCTCACCGCCCCGGCGCAGGCAGTCTTTGAGCGCCAGCAGGTGGTCGATGGGCGAGCGGCGGTGATAGAGCACGCCCATGGAGAACACCGTGTCGAAGCCTTCCAGCTTCTCTGGCAGGTCCTCCAGGGCGAGGGGCAGGTGCCAGGCGGGAAGTTCCGGCAGGTAGCGCCGGAGCGCGAGGAACTGGCAGAAGAACAGCCAGTTGGGATCGATGCCGACCACGCAGTCGGCACCGGCGCCAAGCATGCGCCACATGTAGTAGCCGTTGCCGCAGCCGACATCGAGGATGCGCCGGCCGCTTAGCTCCAGATGCGGAGCGACCCGTTGCCACTTCCAGTCCGAGCGCCACTCGGTGTCGACATGCACGCCGAACACGTCGAAGGGGCCCTTGCGCCAGGGTGACAGGCTGAGCAGGGCCTGGCGCAGGGTGGTGCGGATCGCTTCGTCGCAGGCGCCGGTGAGCTGTACCCGCTCGCCCAGCTCGATGCGCTCGGCAGTCAGCTCGGGCAGGGCCTGCAATGCCGCCTGCCAGCGTTGTAGGTCGCCATGGCTGCGGGTCAGCCGGTCATCCAACTGCGCCGGGAGCGTGTCGGCCCAGGCGGCGAGGGGAGTACCGGTGAGGCGGCGGAGGAGGGGCGTCAGGTCGATCATGGCAGGGCAATCAGCGAGGCGAAGTTGAGACACTGGAACCAGGGAACTACCTTGCGGAAGCCGGCGGTCTGCAGGCGTCGGCGATGTTCCTCGAGGCTGTCCGGCAGCATCACCTTTTCGATGGCGCTGCGCTTCTGGGCGATCTCCAGCTCGCTGTAGCCGTTGGCGCGCTTGAAGGCTATGTGCAGGTCGCCGAGCAGGGCCTGTTCCTCGGCATCCGCGAAGCGCAGCTTCTCCGAGAGGATCAGCGCTCCACCCGGCAGCAGGGCCCGGCGAATGCGGCCGAGCAGTTCCAGGCGCCGCTCGGGCGGGATGAACTGCAGGGTGAAGTTCATCGCCACCAGGGACGCCGGCTCGAGGTCCAGAGCGAGAATGTCCGCCTCGACGGTTTCTACCGGCAGCAGCTCCTGGAACATGGCGTCCTGGGCGTACAGGTATTCGCGGCAGCGTTCGAGCATGGCCGGTGAGTTGTCCACCGCGATCACCCGGCAGCCTTCGCTCTTCACGTGACGGCGCAGCGCCTGGCTGACGGCGCCGAGGGAGCAGCCGAGATCGTAGAGGCGGGTGCCGGGGCCGGCGAACTGCGCGGCGAGCACGCCGATGTTCTCGACGATGGCCGGGTAGCCCGGCACCGAGCGCTTGATCATGTCCGGGAACACCCGGGCCACGTCCTCGTTGAAGGTGAAGTCCGGCACTTCGGCGAGGGGGTGGGCGAAAAGGCGGTCGGGGGAGTGTTTCACATGGCTTCCGCAGCTGATGGCAGGGCGCGGCATTTTAGCCAAGAGCGCCCCGCCCATACAGCGGTGCCGAGCGGCGTGCGCCAAGCGGTCATTCGACGGTAATGGCGCAGTCGAAGACCTTCTCCGGTTCCACGCCAGTCTCCCAGGGCCGCCGGTAGACCAGCAGCAGGCTGTCCTGGCCGGCCTGCACGGCCTGGAAGCGCCAGGTCGACTGCCCGGCGCTGCCGACCACAGCGGGTTGTTCCGCCGAGCTGTAGACCTCCGGGCCGAGGCTGCGCAGTACCCGCGAGGCGGATTCGCGCACCTGCCAGCGGTAGCCGGTGGAGGGGTTGCTGGGCAGCGTCAGCACCAGTTGCTGGTGGCTTTCCAGCTGCAGCGGGCAGTCATCGTCCTCCTCGAGGGTGACGGTGGCGCTGCCGCTGTGCGCGCAGCCCGTCAGCCAGACGAGGCCGATGGGCAGCAGGTATGGCAGGGCGAGGCGCATGCAAGAGCTCCTGGCGAGGGCGATGGGAGGAGAATAGCCGGAACCACGGGCGTCTGCAGTGCTGCAAAAGCGGCCTATTGCCGTGATGTGTAGAGAAGTTGTCCGGCACGGTTGGATAGGCGTGTCGGGCGGGAAGGAAAATGGTGACGGTGCAAGCGCACCGGTGGATAGGGCGGTTCGGCAATTGGAGAGGTTTCGGGTGACAGGTGAACAAGCGGAGCGCAAGAGCAAGGGGTCTTCCATCTCGCGCGTCCTGGAAATCATCGAGGCCGTCGCGCAGGCGGAGCGTGCGCTTTCCCCGGCCGAGCTGGCCTTCATGCTGGATATCCCCAAGCTCAGTATCCATCGCCTGCTGCAGCAGCTGCAGGCCGACGGTTACCTGCAGGTGAACCTGCGCGGACTGATCGTTCCCAGCGATCGCCTGCAGCGGATCGCCATGGGGGTGCTGTACGCCAGCCGACACAAGGCGCTGCGCCAGTCGATCCTGCAGCGCCTGGCGAAGGAAACCGGTGAAACCTGCGGTATCGCCATACCCGATGGCATCGACATGGTTTATTACGACCGGGTGCAGAGTAACTGGCCGCTGCAGATCCATCTGCCCGTCGGTTCCCATGTCCCGGTGTGGTGCTCGGCCAGCGGCAAGCTGTACCTGAGCAGCTTTCCCAGGGCGCGCCGCCAACAGATCCTGCGCAGCCTGCCGCTGCAGCGGCTGTCACGCAACACCATCACGCCCACCGCCACGGCTACCGAGAGGGCCATGCAGCGCTCGCCGGAGGAGCCGAAGGCGGCGCCCAGCAGCGAGTTGACCGCGTTGTCGAGGTCAGCATCGGGCATCACGATGGCATGGTTCTTCGCGCCGCCCAGTGCCTGGCAACGTTTGCCGTTGGCAGCAGCGGTCCGGTATATGCGCTCGGCGATGGGCGTCGAGCCGACGAAGCTGACCGCCTGCACGCGCGGATCGTGCAGCAGGGCGTCGACCGCTTCCTTGTCGCCGTTGACCACGTTCAGCACGCCCGGCGGCAGGCCGGCCTCAGTAGTTCGGTGACGAACAGGGTCGAGCTGGGGGCGCGTTCGGAGGGCTTGAGGACGAAGCGGTTGCCGCAAACGATGGCCATGGGAAACATCCACAGCGGCACCATCACCGGGAAGTCGAACGGGGTGATGCCGGTCACCACGCCGAGCGGCTGGAATTCACTCCAGGAGTCGATGTCCGGGCAGACGTTGCGGCTGTGCTCGCCCTTGAGCAGCTCTGGCGCACCGCAGGCGTATTCGACGTTCTCGATGCCGCGCTGCAACTCGCCGGCGGCGTCATGGACAATCTTGCCGTGCTCCTCGCCGATCAACTGGCAGATCCGGGCGGCGTTCTGCTCCAGCAGCTCCTTGAAGCGGAACATGATCCGCGCGCGCTGTCGCGCCAGGCGGGGAAGGCCGCCTGGGCGGCGGCGATGGCGTCCTCCACGGTGGCTTTGGCAGCCAGTGCCACGCACTTTTCGGCCTGGCCGGTGGCGGGTTGAAGACGTCCTGGGTGTGGGCTGCGTCGCTGCGGCGCTCGCCGTCGATCAAATGTCCGATGAGGGGGCATGGCGTTGGTTCTCTTGTTCTCGATAGGGGGGGTGAAGAGCCTGGCGTTCAGCGCCAGAGGCCCTGGTATAGCTCGACGATCTGTGCGGCGTCGGGCACGCGCGGGTTGTTGCCGGGCGAGCCGGAGGCCAGTGCCTGCTCGGCCATGGTCGGCAGCAGCTGTTCGAAGCGCGCACGTTCGGCGCCGAACTGCTCCAGAGTCGGCACCTGGAGTTCGGCGTTCAGCTCATGGAGGAAGGCCAGCAGCCGCTCGTTGGCCCTGGCATCGCCGTCCGTCTCGCCGGCTATGCCGATGGCGCGCGCGCACTCAGCGTAGCGCCGCTCGGCGGCGGGGATCGAGAAGGCGGTGACGCTGGGCAGCAGCATGGCGTTGGGCAGCCCGTGCGGCACATGGAAGAAGGCGCCGATCGGCCGGTTCATGCCGTGCACCAGGGCCACTGAGGCATTGGAGAAGGCCACCCCGGCCAGGGTCGAGCCGAGCATCAGCGCCTCGCGCGCTGCCCGGTCGCTGCCGTCGCGGTAGGCGTCGGGCCGATCAGGCGCATGGCGGCGATGGCCTGGCTGTCGCTGTAAGGATTGGCCTTGCGGCTGACGTAGGCCTCGATGGCGTGGGTGAAGGCATCGATGCCGGTGTCGGCGGTGGTCCGGGCCGGCAGCGAGAGGGTCAGGTCGTAGTCGATCAGTGCAGCCAGCGGCATGAAGCCGATTCCGGCGCAGAGCATTTTCTCGTCACTGGCCTCGTCGGTGATGATGGTGAAGCGGGTCACCTCGGAGCCGGTGCCGGCGGTGGTGGTGAAGGTCAGCGCTCCCAGGGCGATGGCGCCGGGAATCAGCCGCTTGGGCGCGTCCGTCTCACGGAAAAGGGCGGCGATGGGGTAGACGGCGAAGCCGACGACGAACAGCGAGGCCCCGCCGTAGATGAGGATGCCGCAGGTGAGCACGATGGTGAGGGGCGAGATTCGCCGCTGAGCAGCACGGCCAGCAGCGCCAGGGACGGGGCGAGAACCAGGGCGTTGATTCCCCGGTAGGCGAAGCATATGAGCAGAACGAGGGATGGAGCTATGCCGGAGATGGCGAGCATAGCGTTGTTCCTTTATTGTTTTTGTGGAAAACGATATGTTTTTTTATCGTTATTCATGGTTTGCCTTGTGTCAAGCAGGGACGGGGCTGAGGCAGAGCAGATCCACCCGTCAACCGGGCAGGCTTGGGAGACAGGCAGGAGGAGGGGGATGGTGGGGAAAGGGGCCGGGCAGACGGCTTGGTGGTCGGCCTGTCCGGCTCTGAACTCTGAAGCAGGAATAGCGGACGGGGGCGCCCACTCGGAGGATCAGGGCTTGTCCTGGGGGAACAGCACCCTGACCACGTCGGAGAATCGTTTGGCGAAGTGTACGGTGAGGCCTTCCTTGAGATAGTCCGGCAGCTCCTCGAAGTCGCCACGGTTGGCTTCCGGCAGGATCAGCTCGAAGATCTTCTGTCTCCGGGCGGCGATCACTTTCTCGCGTACCCCCCCGATGGCCAGCACCTGACCGGTGAGGGTCAGTTCGCCGGTCATCGCCACGCCCTGATTCGGCGCCTGGTTGCGTGCCAGAGAAAGCAGGGCGCTGGCCATGCTGATGCCGGCACTGGGGCCGTCCTTGGGCGTCGCGCCTTGCGGCACATGCAGGTGGACGAAGGCCTGGTCGAAGAAGGTCGGATCGCCCTTGTACTGCCTGAGGTGCGAGCTGATGTAGCTGTAGGCGATTTCCGCCGACTCCTTCATCACATCGCCGAGCTTGCCGGTCAGCTTGAAGCCGCGGTTGAGGGTATGGATACGCGTTGCCTCGATCGGCAGGGTGGCGCCGCCCATGCTGGTCCATGCCAGGCCAGTAATGATACCGACGCCCTTCAGGTGCCACTCCTTACGAAACAGCGGCATGCCCAGGTAGTCCTCGAGGTCTTTGGGGCCGACCTTCACCTTGGCGTCTGGATCATCCAGCAGCCTGACTACCGCCTTGCGCACAATCTTGCCGAGCTGCTTCTCCAGCTGGCGTACGCCGGCCTCGCGGGCATAGCCCTCGATTACCGCCTTCAGCGCGCCGTCGCCGATCGACAGGCGGCTCTTCGGCACTCCGGCCTTCTCCAGCTGGCGCGGCCACAGGTGGCGCTTGGCGATGGCGAACTTCTCCTCCGCGATGTAGCCGGACAGACGGATCACCTCCATGCGGTCGAGCAGCGGGTTGGGAATCGAGTCCAGGGTGTTCGCCGTGCAGACGAACAGCACCTTGGACAGGTCCAGACGCAGGTCCAGGTAGTGGTCGAGGAAGGCCACGTTCTGCTCGGGATCGAGGGTCTCCAGCAGCGCCGAAGCCGGGTCGCCCTGATGGCTGGCGCCGAGCTTGTCGATCTCGTCGAGCATGATCACCGGGTTCATCACCTCGACTTCCTTCAGCGCCTGTACGAGTTTCCCCGGCAGGGCGCCGATGTAGGTGCGACGGTGGCCCTTGATCTCCGCCTCGTCGCGCATGCCGCCGACGCTGAAGCGGTAGAACGGACGGCCGAGGGATTCGGCGATCGACTTGCCGATGCTGGTCTTGCCCACTCCCGGCGGGCCGACCAGCAGCACGATGGAGCCGGCGATCTCGCCCTTGAAAGCGCCAACGGCCAGGAACTCGATGATCCTGGCCTTGATGTCGTCCATCCCGGCATGGTGCTGGTCGAGCACCTTGCGGGCATGGGCCAGGTCGAGCCGGTCCTCGCCGTAGACGCCCCACGGGATGCTGGTTGCCCAGTCCAGGTAGTTGCGGGTGACTGCGTATTCCGGCGAGCCGCTTTCGAGGATCGACAGCTTGTTGAGCTCCTCGTTGATGCGCTTCTGCGCTGCCGGCGGCACCGTCTTGCCCTCCAGGCGGGCGCGGAATTCGTCGGCGTCGGCGCTCTTGTCATCCTTGGTGATACCCAGCTCGCGCTGGATGATCTTCAACTGCTCCTTGAGGAAGAATTCGCGCTGGCGTTCGCCGATCTTGCGGTTCACCTCCGCGGACAGCTCGTTCTGCAGGCGCGCGACCTCCACCTCCTTGCGCAGCAGCGGCAGGACCTTCTCCATGCGCTTGAGCACCGGCACGGTGTCCAGCACCTCCTGCAGCTCGTCGCCCGGCGCGCTGGTCAGCGCGGCGGCGAAGTCGGTCAGGGGCGAGGGATCGTTGGGGCTGAAGCGGTTCAGGTAGTTCTTCAGCTCCTCGCTGTACAGCGGATTGAGCGGCAGCAGCTCCTTGATCGCGTTGATCAGCGCCATGCCGTAGGCCTTGACCTCGTCGCGTGGGTCCTGGGCGCTCTTCGGGTAGTCCACCTCGACCAGATAAGGCGGCTTGCGGCTCAGCCAGCCGCGGATGCGCACGCGGGTCAGACCCTGGGCGACGAACTGCAGCTTGCCGCCCTCCTGGCTGGCATGGTGCACACGCACAAGGGTGCCGTGTTCGGGCAGCTTGTCCGGGTCGAAGTCCTCGGCGCTCTCCGGCGGCGGATCCATGTAGAACAGCGCCAGGCTGCGTTGCGGCGTCTTGGCAACGCGCTTGAGGGTTTCCGCCCAGGGATCGGGATTGACCACCACCGGCAGCACCTGGGCCGGGAAGAACGGACGGTTGTGGATCGGGATGATGTACACCTGGTCGGGCGGGGTCTGTTCGGGCAGGACGAGACTGTTGGTCGCGGTTTCTTCCTCGACGATCTCGGGCGCGATTTCCTGGTCGTTCATGACTCACCTTGTCTGGCAGCTTTGCCGACTATAGATGGGGCGCTGGAGCGGTTTTTTCAATCCGCAGGACGGCCGTCGGCAGGGGGCTTAATTGTTACGATATAACATGTTAGATTCACCGCCCCGACGCGGCCCGGCCCTCTGCCTGGCCTTTCGCCGTCCGCACTCTGGAGACAAGCATGAAGCGCCATCCCCTCGTCTGGACCCTGGGGCTGACCCTGGTCCCGGCCGCCTGGGCGAGCGAGCCGGTGGAGCTGGAGTCCACCGTGGTCAGCGCCAGCGCCCTGGCCAAGAAGCCCCACGAAATGACTACCCCGGCAGAGGTGCTGGAGGGCGACGAGCTGATCCTGCGCCGCGAGGCGACTCTCGGCGAGACTTTGGAAGGCCTTCCCGGCGTGCGTTCGGCGAGCTTCGGCGCGGGTGTCGGGCGGCCGATCATCCGCGGCCAGCAGGGCGCGCGGGTGAAGATGCTGAGCGACGGTGTGGACGTGCTCGACGCCTCGAACATCAGCCCGGACCACGCGGTGACCAGCGAGCCGCTGCTGGCTGAGCGCATCGAGGTGCTGAAGGGCCCGGCGACCCTGCTCTACGGTGGCGGTGCGATTGGCGGGGTGGTCAACGTGATCGACAAGAAGGTGCCCACCTACGTCCCGGAAAACGGCTACGAGGGCGAACTGGAATTGCGTGCCAACAGCGTCGCCAACGAGGGCTCCGGGGTGTTCGGCATCACCGCCGGCAGCGGCCACTTCGCGGTGCGCGTGGAGGGGGTCAAGCGCCAGGCCGACGACTACGAGATCCATGGCTCACCGAGCAAGCAGGAGGGCTCCTTCAACGACACCGACACCTATAGCCTGGGCGCCAGCTTCGTCGGCGAGCGCGGTTATCTCGGCGCGGCCTACAGCGAGCAGGACAACCGTTATGGACTGCTTGGCCACCAGCACGCGGACTGTCATCTCGACGGGCCCGCGGCCTGGCACTGCGGGGACGACGATGACGATCATGACGATCATGACGATCATGACGATCATGACGATCATGACGATCATGACGATCATGACGACGGGCACGATGATGACCATGATCACGGGGGAGGACGGCCCTATATCGACATGCACCAGCGACGCTGGGACCTGCGCGGCGAGTTGAGCGACCCGCTGCCCGGCTTCGAGCTGGCGCGCTTGCGCGCCGCCCATACCCGCTATGGGCACAAGGAGGTCGAGGGTGGCAGTGTCAGCACCCGTTTCAAGAACGACGCCAGCGATGCCCGCCTGGAACTGACCCACCAGCCGCTGTTCGGCTGGCGCGGCGTGCTCGGCGGGCAGACCCTGCGCCGCGACTTCGAGGCCAGCGGCGAGGAGGCCTACGTACCGCCGACCATCACCCGCAACCACGCGCTGTTCCTGCTCGAGGAATACACCGCCGGCGCCTGGCGCTACGAGGTGGGCCTGCGCCACGAGTGGCAGGACATCGAGGCCGAGGGCCGGCCGGACAAGGATCACCGCGGCACCTCGTTCTCCGCCGGCGCGGTGTGGACCTTCGCCCCGGAGTACTCGCTCGGCTTCTCGCTGAGCCGTTCGCAGCGCTTGCCGAGCGCGGAGGAGCTCTATGCCAATGGCCCGCACGCGGCGACCCGCACCGTCGAGCTGGGCGACCCTGAATTGGACGAGGAAACTTCGCACAACGCCGAGCTGACCCTGCGCAAGTTCGCCGGACGCACCACCTTCAGCCTCACCCTGTACCGCAACCAGGTGGACGACTATATCTACGCCGCTGACACCGGTCGCGATATCGGCTCCAGCTATCGGGAGATCGAGTACCGCCAGGAGGATGCGCTGTTCACCGGCGCCGAGGGCGAGGTGCGTTTCCAGGCCAGCGACGCCACGGCAGTGACTCTGTTCGGCGATCAGGTGCGCGGCAAGCTGCTCGATGGCGGCGGCGATCTGCCGCGGATTCCCGCCGGGCGTCTCGGCGTGCGCCTGGACCACCGCTTCATGCCCAGTCTCGACGGCCAGCTGGAGTTCTACCGGGTGAATCATCAGCATCGGCTGGCCGATTTCGAGACCGAAACCTCCGGCTACAGCATGCTAGGCGCCAGTCTCACCCATCGCGGCTCGCTCCAGCATGCCGACTACCAAGTCTACCTCAAGGGCGATAACCTGCTGGACGAGAAGGCCCGTGACCACAGCTCCTTCATCAAGGACGACGTCGTGCAGCCGGGGCGCAATCTGACCTTGGGGATGCGGATAACCTTCTGAGTCCGGGGCGACTGGCCTGCTTGCCACTTGCTATCGTCTAATCCGAGTATGGCGAAAGGAGGTGGGTGATGTTCAAAGCCAGTCGGGTCCTGCAGGACGATGTGCTCGACACCAGCGCCGGGGAGTTCTTTCCGGTCATCAGCGCCAACTATTGCGTCGACGAGGCAGCCTGGCTGAACGAGCTGCTGCCGCTGGCCGATCCCGGCGAGGCCAGCATTGCGGCGATCCACGAGAGTGCTCGCACGCTGATCGAGGCGGTGCGTCGCCGTGGCAACGCGGAGGACACCCTGGACGCCCTGCTGCGCGAGTATAGCCTGGATACCCAGGAGGGGGTGATGCTCATGTGCCTGGCCGAGGCGCTGCTGCGGGTGCCCGATCCGGCCACAGCCGAGGCGCTGATCCGCGACAAGCTGAGCGAGGCACAGTGGGCGCAGCACCTCGGCCACAGCGACAACCTGTTGGTCAACTTCGCTGCCTGGGGGTTGCTGATGACCGGCCGGCTGGTCAGCCCGGAAAGCGCCGACGGCCGGCCGAAGAGGGTGCTCGGCCGGCTCCTGCAGCGCTCCGGCGAGCCGGTGATCCGCGCGGCGCTGAGCCAGGCGATGAGGCTGATGGGCAGCCAGTTCGTCCTCGGACGCAACATCGCCGAGGCGCTGCGCAACAGTCGCCGGGCCCGCGAGCGGGGCTACAGCCATTCCTTCGACATGCTCGGCGAGGCCGCCCTGACCGAGGGGACTGCCGAGCGCTACCTGACAGACTATCGCCTGGCCATCGAGGCCCTCGGTCGCGAGCCGCAAGTCGGCAGCGGGCCGCGGCCGTCGATCTCGATCAAGCTCTCGGCGCTGCATCCGCGCTACGAAGCGGCGCAGCGCCAGCGGGTGCTCGTCGAACTCTTCGCCAGCGTGCGCGAACTGGCCGAGCTGGCCCGCTCGATGAACGTCGGCATCACCATCGACGCCGAGGAGGCCGACCGCCTGGAGCTGTCCCTGGAGCTGTTCGAGAAGCTCCTCTGCGACCCGGCGATCCGCGGCTGGGGCGAGTTCGGCCTGGTGGTGCAGGCCTATTCCAAGCGCTGCCTGCCGGTACTGGTCTGGCTGACCCTGCTGGGCCGCGAGCTGGATACGCGCATCCCGGTGCGCCTGGTCAAGGGCGCCTACTGGGACAGCGAGATCAAGCAGTGTCAGGTGCAGGGGCTGGACGGCTACCCGGTGTTCACCCGCAAGGAGGGTACCGACACCTCCTACCTGGCCTGTGCCCGCTACCTGCTCGGCGAGCACACCCGCGGGGTGCTCTATCCGCAGTTCGCCACCCACAATGCACACACCGTCGCCTGCATCCTGGCCATGGCCGGCGAGGCCCGCCCGCCACGCGACTTCGAGTTCCAGCGCCTGTATGGCATGGGCGATGCGCTGTACGACTGCCTCCTTGAGCAGCACCGGGCCAGGGTGCGCATCTACGCGCCGGTGGGAGAATACCGCGAGCTGCTGCCCTACCTGGTCCGCCGCCTGCTGGAGAACGGCGCCAACTCCTCGTTCGTGCACCGGCTGGTCGATCCGCACATCCCGGTGGAGACGTTGATCGAGCATCCGGTGGAGCAGCTGCGCCGCTGCAGCACCCTGGCCAACCCGCGCATCCTGCTGCCGGCGGATATTCACGGAACGGAGCGGAAAAACTCACAGGGAATAAACCTGAACGTGCACAGCCAATGGAGGCCGTTCGAGCGGGCCTTGCAGGTGCAGCTGGAGTGCCGCTGGCAGGCGACACCGCTAATCGACGGGCAGGTCCTCGCCGGCGAGGTGCGCGAGGTGCGCTGCCCCCAGGACCTTGACCGGGTAGTCGGGACCCTGTGGTGTTCCGGCAGCGAGCTGGTCGGCCGGGCCATGGAGCGGCTTGCCGCCGCCTGGCCGCGCTGGAACACCACGCCGGTGGAGCAGCGCGCTGCGATTCTCGAGCGGCTCGCCGAGCTTCTCGAGGAGCACCGCACCGAGCTCGTGGCGCTGTGCATCCTGGAAGCCGGCAAGACCATCCAGGACGGTCTCGACGAAGTGCGCGAGGCGGTGGACTTCTGTCGCTACTACGCCCGCCAGGCGCGCCTGACCCTGGGGCGCACGGAGCTCAGGGGGCCGACCGGCGAGCGCAACGAACTCTTCTATGAGGGGCGTGGCCTGTTCTTCTGCATCAGCCCGTGGAACTTTCCCTTGTCGATCTACCTGGGGCAGATCGCCGCCGCGCTGGTCGCCGGCAACTGCGTGCTGGCCAAGCCGGCCGAGCAGACCAGCCTGATCGCTGCGCGTGCCCTGGAGCTGCTGTTCGCCGCCGGCCTGCCGAAGGAGGCGATCGCTTTCCTGCCCGGCGACGGCCCCAGCCTGGGCGCCGCCTGTTGCGCCGATCCGCACCTGGCCGGGGTCTGCTTCACCGGCTCCACCGACACTGCGCGGCTGATCAACCGCCGCCTGGCCTGGCGCGACGGGCCGCTGATCACGCTGATCGCCGAAACCGGAGGGCAGAATGTGATGATCGTCGACTCCACCGCGCTGCCCGAGCAGGTGGTCAAGGATGCCCTGCATTCGGCCTTCACCAGCGCCGGGCAGCGCTGCTCGGCGTTGCGCGTGCTTTACCTGCAGAACGAAATCGCCGGGCCGGTGATCGACCTGCTCAGGGGGGGCATGGCCGAGCTGCGGGTCGGCCCGCCGCAGCGCCGTGACACCGATATCGGCCCGCTGATCGACGCGGAGGCCCGCCAGGGGCTGCTGGAGCATGTCGACACGCTCAAGGGCGAGGGCCGCCTTATTGCCGAGGCGAGCCTGCCGCCCGGTCTGAACGGCCACTTCCTAGCCCCGATGGCGTTCGAGATTGGCGGCATCGGCGAGCTCAGGAAGGAGCATTTCGGTCCCCTCCTGCATGTGGTGCGCTATGCCGCGGAGGATCTCGAACAGGTGGTCGCGGCGATCAATGCCTGCGGTTACGGTCTGACCCTCGGCGTGCACAGCCGCAACGAGGCGACCGCCCGGCGCATCGAGGCCCTGGCGCGGGTCGGCAACCTCTACATCAACCGCAATCAGATCGGCGCGGTGGTCGGCGTGCAGCCCTTCGGCGGCTGCGGCCTGTCCGGCACCGGGCCGAAGGCTGGTGGGCCGAACTACCTGCTGCGCTTCGTCCACGAACGCTCCACCGCGGTGAACACCACCGCGGTGGGCGGTAATGCCTCGCTGCTGTCCCTGAGCGAGGAAGAGTGAGGGCTCCGTTTTCGTGATCGCCAGCGCTCCCCGCCTGGGCAGGGGAGCGCAGCAACTGTCCGCCTTAGTTTTGCACCGTCGCCGGCGCCGCCTGGCAGAGGCTGTTTTGTCCCTGCAGGTAGGGCTGGAGGATCGGCGCCATGCCCTTGAGTACCTGCACCGGCAGCGCCGAGGTGAAGCGGAATTTCTCCGCGGCGCGGCCGGGGACGTAGGCAGTGAGCGTGCCGAAGTGGCTCGGTCCGAGATAGAAGACGAAGGTGGCGGTGCGGTTCAGCGCCTGCGAGCTGACCACGTAGCCGCCGCGGGCGACCCGCTGGATGCGGTTGTCGCCGGTGCCGGTCTTGCCGCCGACGGTCAGGGGTGTGCCGTCGGCCTGGCGAAAGCTGCCTTGCAGGCGCCGCGCGGTACCGTTCTCCACCACCTGGGCGAGGGCGCCGCGCAGAGCTGCCGCGACTTCGGGGGCGAGTACCCGGTGAGCGCGGTCCGGGGCGAGGCCGAGACGGGTCTCGTAGGGTGTGTCGACGGCGAATTCCAAGCTGTCGATGCGCACCACCGGCAGGCGCACGCCGTCGTTGAGGATGATGCCGATCAACTCGGCGAGTGCTGCCGGGCGATCCCCCGAGCTACCCAGGGCGGTGGCCAGCGAGGGCACCAGATGGGGGAAGGGGTAGCCCAGCCGTTGCCAGCGCTGATGGATGTCGAGGAAGGCTTCCACCTCCACCATGGTACGGATGCGGCTGTCCCGGGCGCTGCGGTGACGGCTCTTGAACAGCCAGCCGTAGACCTCCTGGCGCTCGTCGCGGCTGGCCTCCACCACCTCTTTGTAGCTGGCCGCCGGGTGCTGGATCAGGTAGCCCAGCAGCCACAGGTCGAGGGGGTGGACGCGGGCGATGTAGCCCTGGTCCGGCAGGTTGAAGGCGCCGGGGCCGTAGCTGCGGTAAAGGCTGTCGAGGCGCTTCTCGGTGAGGGTACGGTCATTCGGCAGGTGGGCGCGCAGGAAGGCGTCGAAGCTGGCGCGGCTGCTCTGCGGCAGCAGGTAGCGGTGCACCGCGGCGAGCCGCACCGGGGTGACGCGCAGGCCCTCGAGGAAGGTGGCGAGGCGCTCGTCGCTGCTCTTGTCTCGATACTTGTTCCAGAAGCGGCGCAGGAACACCGTACCTTCGCGGTCGACGAAGCGGGTCAGGTACTCCAGGCGGCGAGGATCGCGGTCGTCCTTGAGCAGGGCGACGCTGTTGTTCGGCGACTGGTAGATGGTGTAGCGGACGATGTCGCGCAACAGGCGCACGAAGGGCAGGTTGATCGACTCGCGTAGCGCTTCGCGCATGGTCGGCCGGCGCCCGTTGTCTTCCTTGCGGAAGTTGGCGAAGGTGTGCAGGCCACCACCGGTGAAGAAGCTCTCGCCGGAGCTTGCCGAGTAGCGCCGCTCGAGGGCGGCATCCAGCATGGCTGGCAGGCTGCCCCCCGGATTCGCCATCAGCCACTCCAGCGCCCAGCGGGTCAGTAGGTCCAGCGGCTCCACCACCGTTTCCGCCGACCGTAGCGCGGTCCTGTCCAGCCCGGCGAAGCGCGCGTGCAGTTCGGCGACGATCTCCAGGTAGGTGGCCAGCACCCGCAGCTTGGCGGTCGAGCCCAGCTCCAGCTTGCTTCCCTCGTTGATGTCGAAGGGCTGCGCGGTGCTGTCGGTCTGCACCCGCACGAGGAAGCTGTCGCCGCTGCGTTCGAGCAGCGTGAAGCTGTAGCGTACCTCGGTGGTTTTCTCCGGTGACAGAAGGCGTTCGCCGAACAGGCCGACGCCTTCGGCAAAGGCCGGGTCGGCCAACTGGCCAAGGTAGCGGGTGACGGCGTCCTGTAACTCGCCCTGTAGGGGAGTGCTGGCAGACAGGTCGAAACGGTCGAGGTCGTACAGTGAGCGCTGCAGCAGGGTGGCCAGACGGCTGCGGGCGACGCTGATGCCCTTGGTGGTTTCGATGGGCTGGACGGCTGGCTCCTGCAGCCAGTCACGGAACACGGCGCGCTGGGCCAGAGCGGCCTCGGCCAGGGTGGCGTCGAGCAGCCCGCCTTTGTGCAGCAGGCGGATGTGGCTGTCGGTGAGGGCGGCCAGTTCTTCGCGACCGACGATCAGGTAGTGGGTGGGACGGCGCTGGGCGATCAGTAGCGAGAGCACCTGGCGCAGCGCCAGGCCGCGCTCGGCGGGGCTGGCGTCCGGCGTGGCGAGTAGCTGGTTGACCCGGGCGAAGTCGGCGCCGTACCAAACCCGCAGGCCGTCGGCCAGGCCGTGCACCTCGCCGTAGCCCGGCGCGGCGGCGAGCGGCACGCTGTTCAGGTAGTCGCGCACGACATTCTGCCGCGCTTCCATTGTCTGCGGGCCGTCCTGGTAGGCGCGCACGCTGGCGGAGAACATCTGCCGCAATTTTTCCATGGCCGAGTCGGTCAATCCGTCCGGCGAGTGGCGGTATTTCTCGATCTGAGTTGCCAGGGTGCTGCCGCCGGCCGACTGGCCGGACAGGCCGAACAGCTCGCGAACCTGGGAGAGCGTGGCCTTGGCGAAGCGCGGCCAGTCCACCGCGGGGTTGGCCAGCGGCTGCGCGGGGTCAAGCAGATGGCGGTTTTCGATGAATAACAGGCTGTGCATCACCAGCGGCGGGATGCCGGCGTAGCTGGCATAGAATTCCCGTGGCAGGCGGTAGCTGTAGAGTGGCACGCCGCGGCAGTCGCTGATGGTCAGCCCGGCCTGGGGCTTTTCCTCATAAGGCGGGAACAGGCGGCGGCGGCTGTAATCCAGCAACGGCTGGGAAAGGCGCGCCTGGTGGGTGATCTCGAAGCCCCGCTGTTCGAGCCGCGGCAGCCATTCGGGCAACGACGTGTAGCCCAGGCGACGGTCGTAGGGGCCGTATTCGGGGAAGTGGATCGCCGGACTCGGGCCGGCACCCACCGAGTAGCTGAGGGTGCCGGCGTAGCGGCTGAATTCCCGGGACTGCAGGCGCGAGGTTTGCAGTTCGGAGTAGGCCAGCATGCCGAGCACGGCGGCACCGGCCAGTACTACAAACCAAAGCAGCAGGCGCCAGCGCAGTCGGGGGGAAGGGGGCGGAGCGGAGGTCGGCAGATCGTGCGCGGGGAGCGCGGGTCGTTGTTCATCTCTCTGCCAAATTACACCCATATCGACCTGTACCTGGCGGTTCTCGCCTGTCTGTTTGTCCGTCAGATCATTAGCTTAGCCGTTGCCTGCAGGTCTCGGAGGGGGCTCTTTTGCCGCCCTTTTGTGCGTTGTCTGGACGGCCGGCATTCAGCGGCCTTTCTGCGCCGCGCTGACCCCCTCCAGGGTAGCGAAGGAGGTGTCCTTGGCGGTCAGTAGGAAGTCGCGCATGAAGGGCGCATCCAGCATGTCGGCGCGGATTGCCGCATGCAGCGTGGCGTACAGGCCTTTCTCGCCGAGTCGCTTGGCGGTGACGTAGCCGCGCGCGCTGTACTCGTGCAGCGCCCAGTTCGGCAGGCAGCAGACTCCGCGTCCGGAGGCCACCAGCTGCAGCATCATTACCGTCAGCTCGGCGGTACGCACGCCGGCTGGCTCGACGTCGGCCGGATCGAGAAAATGCGTGAAGATGTCCAGGCGATTGCGCTCCACAGGATAGTGGATCAGCACTTCCCCGGCTAGCTCGGCAGGTCGGATGTACGGCTTGGCGGCCAGTGGGTGCTGGTTGGTCACAGCGAGCAGCGCCTCGTAGGTGAACAGCGGCACGTAGGCGATGCCGGGCATCTCCAGCGGGTCGGAGGTCACCACCAGGTCGAGATCGCCGCGGGCCAGTGCTGGCTGCGGGGCGAAGGGGAAGCCGGAAGCGAGATCCAGCTCGACTTCGGGCCAAGCGTCGCGGAACTGGTCGATGGTCGGCATCAACCACTGGAAGCAGCTGTGGCACTCGATGGCCATGTGCAGGCGGCCGGCGGTGCCGCCGGCGAGGCGCGCCAGATCGCGCTCGGCGCCGCGCAGTTGGGGCAGCAGGGCGTCGGCCAACTGCAGCAGGCGCAGCCCGGCGCTGGTGAAGCGCAGCGGCTTGGTCTTGCGCATGAAGAGTTGCAGGCCGAGGCGATCCTCCAGTTCCTTGAACTGGTGGGACAGTGCCGACTGGGTCAGGTGCAGGCGCTCGGCGGCCTCTACCAGGCTGCCGGCCTCGCGTAGTGCGTGCAGGGTGCGCAGGTGGCGCAGTTCGAGCATGATAGCCTCTCATGAAAATTTATAAAGATGATCTGTAATAAGCTGAGTTTGTCTCATGCTTGGTACCTTGTCGACAATGCCGCCCTCACTGATATGGAGAAAAGCGCATGGCCTTGGCACACACCCTCGGATTCCCCCGCATCGGTCGCAATCGCGAATTGAAGCAGGCCCTCGAAGCCTACTGGCAGGGGCGGCTGGATGAAAGCGGCCTGCGCGCGGTCGGCCGCTCGCTGCGCGCCGCCCACTGGCAGGCCCAGCAGGACGCTGGCATCGGGCTGCTGCCGGTCGGCGACTTCGCTTGGTACGACCAGGTACTCGCCCATTCGCTGCTGGTCGGCGCAATTCCCCGGCGCTTCCGCCCGGCCGACGGGCGGATCACCCTGGACACCCTGTTTGCTATGGCGCGTGGCGCCGGGTCTGGCTGCGCCGGTACCCAGGCGCTGGAGATGACCAAATGGTTCGATACCAACTACCACTATCTGGTCCCCGAATTCACCCACGACCAGCGCTTCCGCCTGAGCTGGGAGCAACTGTTCGAGGAGGTGGCCGAGGCTCGGCAGCTGGGCCACAGGGTCAAGCCGGTGCTGATCGGCCCGCTGACCTACCTCTGGCTGGGCAAGGCACGGGACGGCGCGTTCGACCGGCTGGAGCTGCTCGAGCGGCTGCTGCCGGTCTATGGCGAAATCCTCGGCCGGCTCGCCGCGCTAGGCGTGGAGTGGGTGCAGATCGACGAGCCGATCCTGGTGCTGGATCTGCCGCAGGCCTGGAAGAGTGCCTTCGAGCGCGCCTATCACCTGCTCCAGCAGGCACCATTGAAGAAGCTGCTGGCGACCTATTTTGGCGCGCTGGACGACAACCTCGGCCTGGTGACGAACCTGCCGGTCGACGGCCTGCACATCGATCTGGTCCGCGCCCCGCAGCAACTGGCCGGGGTGCTCGACCGCCTGCCTCCGTACAAGGTGCTGTCCCTCGGGGTGGTGAACGGTCGCAACGTCTGGCGCTGTGATCTGGAACAGGCCCTGCAGTCGCTGCAGCTGGCCGCCGAGCGCTTTGGCGAGCGCTTGTGGGTAGCGCCGTCCTGCTCGCTGTTGCACAGTCCGATGGACCTGGCGCAGGAGGATCGGCTCGACGAGGAGCTGAAGGGCTGGCTGGCCTTCGCCGTGCAGAAGTGCCGGGAGGTGGCCATCCTTGCCCGGGCCATTGAGGAGCCCGAGGCGCTCGAGGTGCGCGTGGCGCTGACGGACAGCCGGGCCGCTCGGGAAACGCACCGGCATTCCCCGCGCATCCACAAGCCGGCCGTGCAGGCCCGTCTGCGGGAAGTCGCCGAAAGTGATTGGCGGCGCTCGGCGCCGTTCGCCGAGCGCATTGGCAGGCAGCGCGCGCAGCTTGACCTGCCGCCGTTCCCCACCACCACCATCGGCTCCTTTCCGCAGACCGCGGAAATCCGCCAGGCGCGCCAGGCCTACCGGCGCGGGGCGCTGGACGAAGCCGGCTATCGCACGGCGATGCAGGCACAGATTCGCCAGGCGGTCGAGGTGCAGGAGCGCCTCGGGCTGGACGTGCTGGTGCACGGTGAGGCCGAGCGCAACGACATGGTCGAGTACTTCGCCGAACAGCTGGATGGCTATGCCTTCACCCGCTTCGGCTGGGTGCAGAGCTACGGCTCGCGCTGCGTCAAGCCGGCGTTGATTGTCGGCGATATCCAACGGCCGTGGCCGATGACGGTGGAGTGGATCCGCTATGCGCAAGGCCTCACCGAGAGGCCAATGAAGGGCATGCTCACCGGCCCGGTGACCATGCTGATGTGGTCCTTTCCCCGCGAGGATCTGCCGCGCGAGCAGCAGGCGCTGCAGCTGGCCCTGGCGATCCGCGATGAGGTGCAGGACCTGGAGGCCGCCGGCATCCGCATCGTGCAGATCGACGAGGCGGCCTTCCGCGAGGGCCTGCCGCTGCGCCAGGCCGAGCGCGGGGGCTACCTGGATTGGGCGGTGCAGGCCTTCCGCCTGTGCAGCTCAGGGGTGCGCGACGAAACCCAGATTCATACCCACATGTGCTACAGCGAGTTCAACGACATGATCGAGGCCATTGCGACGCTGGACGCCGACGTCATCTCCATCGAAGCCTCGCGTTCGCAGATGGACCTGCTCGAGGCCTTCGAGGATTTCGCTTACCCCAGCGAGATCGGCCCGGGGGTCTATGACATCCATTCGCCGCGGGTGCCGGGCCGGGAGGAAATGCTCGCGTTGTTGCGGCAGGCCGCCGAACGCATCCCGCCAGAGCGCTTGTGGGTGAACCCGGACTGCGGCCTGAAGACCCGCGGCTGGGCGGAGACCGAGGAGGCATTGGCCAACATGGTGGCGGCGGCGCTGGCGATGCGTAAGGCGGTCGAGGGCGGTGCCTGATCGACCGGTCGCGGCGGGAGGGACAATCCGGAGTTCTACCGTTCGGCGGGCTTCATTAAATTGTCATGGTTCTGTGGTAACGCGCTCGAACGAACATCCAGATAATTTTGCTTGAATGGAATTTTATTTTCCGGGTGTTTGCGATGCGCACATTGCTCCTTCTGGCCGCCCTGCTGTGCGGCCTGCCAAGCTTGGCGGCATCCCGCTGCGATCTCCAGGCGCCGACCGCGCTGGCCGATTCGGGCGCGGTGCGGCTGGCCTACCAGAGTATCGGGCGAGACTCCGACCCGGCGCTGCTGTTGATCATGGGGCTTGGCGGCCAGCTGATCGACTGGCCCGACGAGGTGCTGCTCGGCCTGTGCCGGCAGGGCTTCCGGGTGATCCGCTTCGATAACCGCGACGTCGGCCTCTCCACCTGGGTGGGAGAGGTGCCGCAGGTCAGCCTGACCTACGGGCTATTGCGTCATCGGCTCGGGTTGTCGGTGTCCGCCCCCTATGCCCTGCGCGACATGGCCCGGGATACGCTGGCGCTGATGGAGCAGCTGCAGGTGCCGCGCTTCCATGTGCTCGGCGTCAGCATGGGCGGAATGATCGCCCAGCACATGGCTGATCTGGCCCCTGAACGGGTGCAGAGCCTGACCCTGGTGATGACCAGTTCCGGTGCGCTGGGCCTGCCTGGTCCCAGCGAAGCGCTGCTGAAACTGCTGGCGCGGCGTGGGGCGGACAGTCGCGAGGTGGCGATCGAGCGTCAGGTCGAGCTGCTCACTGCACTCGGCAGCCCGCAGGTCGAGGCCGACCGCGAGCAGCTCCGGCGGCAGGCGGCGGCGGCCTACGACCGTGCCTTCAATCCGGAGGGTGTCAAGCGGCAGATCCTCGCCCTGCTCGCCGAGCCGAGTCGCGTCAAGCTGCTCAAGCGCCTCCGCCTGCCGACTCTGGTGGTGCACGGAACTGCCGATCCCCTTCTGCCAGTGATGCATGGCGTGCATGTCGCTGCGCATGTGCGGGGCAGCGAGCTGAGGCTGATCCCCGGCCTGGCCCACCGCTTCCAGGAGGCTTTCAAGGAGCCGCTGCTGGCGGCGGTGCTGTCGTATCTGCACAGCCAGCGCAGGGAGAGGGCCCTGGCCCGGCTGTAGCCGTGCTGCGCATGGCGGTCGGGCCTTCGCAGAGATACTCGGCGAGCCGCCGTTGCGCGGCCGGCGGCAGCAGCAGGCCAAGCTTGGTGCGTCGCCAGAGGATGTCGTCGGCCTGCTCTGCCCATTCCTCGCGACACAGGTAGTCTACTTCCCGGCCGTACAGTCCGCCGCCCAGGTGCTCGCCGAGATGGGCGGGGTGGTGGGCGCCTCCGAGCAGGCGATAGGTGCGGCTGCCGTAGGTATGGGCCCAGCGCTGGGCGAGTCCGTCGGGCAGCCAGGTGAACTCCTGCAGCAGGGTGCCGGCCAGTACTTCCGGCTCCTCCAACTCTTCGCCGCCGGGCAGTGCTGTGCTGGCGGTCCAGCTCGGTCCCATTGGCGGCAGGAAGGGTGCCAACTGCTCCAGCGCCGCTTCGGCGAGCCGGCGGTAGGTGGTCAGCTTGCCGCCGAACACCGAAAGCAACGCAGCCTGGCCCTGCTCGGCGGAGAGACTGAGGCTGTAGTCGCGGGTGATGGCGGCCGGATCGGGCGATTCGTCGTCGAGCAGCGGGCGCACGCCGGAGAAGCTGTGGCGGATGTCGCTGCGCTGTAGCGGCCGTTTGAAGTGGGCGTTGACCACCCGCAGCAAGTAGTCGACTTCCGTCTCGCTGATGGCGACTTGGGCCGGATCGCCAGCGAACTCCCGGTCAGTGGTACCGATCAGGCTGTAGCGCTGCAGGTAGGGAATGACGAAGACGATGCGTCGGTCCTCGTTCTGCAGGATGTAGGCCTCGTCGCCTTCGTAGAGGCGCGGCGCGATCAGGTGGCTGCCTTGGACCAGGCGGATGCGATGGGGCGGGCGCTGGTGCAGGGCGTCCTCGATGAAGCGGGTCACCCAGGGGCCGGTGGCATTCACCAGAGCCTGGGCGCGGACACTCTGGCGACGGCCATCGGCCCGCTGCAGCTCGATCTGCCAGAGGCCCTGCTGGCGCTGTGCGGACAGGCAGCGGGTGCGGGGGTAAATGGTCGCGCCCCTTTCCCGTGCGGCCATGGCATTAAGCAGCACCAGGCGGGCATCGTCCACCTGGCAGTCGGCGTATTCGAAGCCGCGGCGGATTTCCGGCTTGAGCGGGCTGTCTGTCGTGAAGCGCAGCGCGTGCGAGGCGGGCAGGTGCCCGCGGCCGCCCAGGCGGTCGTAGAGGAACAGGCCGGCACGGATCATCCAGGCCGGTCGCAGCTGCGGGCGGTGGGGGAGGACAAAGCGCAGTGGCCGGATGATATGCGGTGCCTTGGCCAGCAGCACCTCGCGTTCGGCTAGCGCTTCGCGCACCAGGCGGAACTCGCCATGCTCAAGGTAGCGAAGGCCACCGTGGATCAGTTTGCTGCTGGCCGAGGAGGTGTGTGCGGCCAGGTCGTGCTGTTCGCACAGCAGTACGCGCAGGCCGCGCCCGGCGGCATCGGCGGCGATGCCGACGCCGTTAATGCCGCCGCCGACCACGACCAGATCGTAGAGTGGATCGCCGGGGGGTTCAGGGGAAACTGGGGAGTTGTTGTCCATTTCAGCTAAGGTAACGGTTCAATAGTCCCATTTTCCACTTTCGAACATGACTCCTGCTATCGATCTGCTGAAAAAAGCGCATGCTGAATTTCGTGTGCACAGTTACGCTCATAATTCCAAGTCCGTTTCCTACGGCCTGGAGGCGGCCGAGAAGCTGGGCCTGCCGCCGGAGCAAGTCTATAAGACGCTGCTGGCCGCGACCGAGAAGGGCGAGCTGCTAGTAGCGGTGGTGCCGGTCGCCGGCAGTCTGGACTTGAAGGCCCTGGCCAACGCTGCCAGGGTCAAGAGGGTCGATATAGCCGATCCGGGCGTCGCCCAGCGCAGCACTGGCTACCTGGTAGGGGGCATCAGTCCGCTGGGACAGAAGAAGCGCCTGCGCACCTTCGTCGACGAATCGGCCGGGGGCTTCCCGAGCATCTTCGTCAGTGCCGGCCGTCGGGGGCTGGAGGTGGAGCTGGCGGCGCAGGTGCTGGCCGACCATGCCCGGGCGAGCTTCGCCGCCATCGGGCGCTGAGTCCACCGGCCGCTGGCCGGCTTCCGGCCCTGCTCTGGATCAGGGCTCTTCACTGTAGCGGCGCACGCCGGAGCTGGCCAGCTCGGGCTGGAGGGTACCATTGCCCTGGGTGGGGAAGACCACCAGGTGCTCGGCCGCCACGCTGATGCCAACCTGCTCCCCGGGCAGATGGTCGATGTGGCTGGGGAAGATGGCTTCCAGCGGGCTGCCGGTGGGCAGCTGCAGGCGGTAGAGGGTGGAGGCGCCGAGGAAGGTCTTGCCGGTGATGGTGGCCTTCAATTCGCTGTCGGGCGCGTAGACGATGTCATCCGGGCGCAGCAGGACCTCCACGGTGCTGCCGATGGGGCAGGTGTAGGCGCGGTTGCCCTGGATCATGCCAAGCTCGGTCTGTACCGTCTCCGGGGCCAGCAGCTGGCCGCGGATGAAGTAGCCCTGGCCGATGAAGCTGGCCACGAAGGGAGTGAGTGGTTCGTGGTAGAGATTGTAGGGAGTGTCCCACTGCTCCAGGTGGCCATTCCTGAATACCCCGACGTGGTCGCTGACGGCGAAGGCCTCTTCCTGGTCATGGGTCACCAGCACCGCGCTGGTGCCGCGTGCCTTGAGGATGTCGCGCACCTCATGGCTGAGCTTGCGGCGCAGTTCCACATCCAGGTTGGAGAAGGGCTCGTCGAGCAGCAGCAGTTGCGGCTCCGGCGCCAAGGCGCGGGCGAGGGCCACCCGCTGCTGCTGGCCGCCGGAAAGCTCGTGCGGGTAGCGCAGGGCCAGTTGGGCGAGCTTGACCAGCTCCAGCAGTTCGGCGGTTATGCGCTCGCGCCGGGAGTGCTTGCGGATGCCGAAGGCAACGTTCTCGGCCACAGTGAGATGTGGGAACAGCGCGTAGTCTTGGAACACCATGCCGATGTGGCGCTTCTCCGGCGCCAGGGTGAATCCGGCGCGGGAGATCACTTCGCCGGCCAGCTGGATCTCGCCTTCCTGCACCGGCTCGAAGCCGGCGATGGCGCGCAGGGTGGTGGTCTTGCCGCAGCCGGAGGGGCCGAGCAGGCAACCGATATCCCCCGCATTCAGGTGCAGATTGATCTGTTGGACGATCCTGTGGCCTTGGTAACCACAGACGAGGTCACGAAGGTTGAGCAGTAGGGAATGGGTCATGCGTGGTGGTAGGCTGGTTCGATGAGAAATTCCAGCAGCGCCTTCTGTGCATGCAGGCGGTTTTCCGCCTGGTCCCAAGCCACCGAGCGGGGATCGTCGAGCAGGTCAAGGCTGATTTCCTCGCCGCGATGGGCTGGCAGGCAGTGCATGAAGAGGACATCGTCGGCAGCAAGGTCGAGCAGCTCGCTGGTCACTTGATAAGGCTTGAAGAGGGCCAGCCGATCTTCGGCTTCCTTCTCCTGGCCCATGGAGGCCCATACGTCGGTGCTGACCAGATGAGCGCCAGCAACCGCTTCGCGCGGATCGCGGACGATTCGCACACGCTCGGGAGCAATGGCGGCGAACTCGAGCTTAGGGTCGAAACCTTCGGGGCAGGCAATCATGAGTTGGAAATTGAATTGCAGTGCGGCTTCGATATAGCTGTTGCACATGTTGTTGCCATCGCCGATCCAGGCCACAGTCTTGCCTTGAATCGAGCCCCGATGCTCGAAGAAGGTCTGCATGTCGGCCAGCAGCTGGCAGGGGTGCAGGTCATCGGATAGGCCATTGATGATTGGTACCCGGGAGTTTTCGGCAAAGGTGATCAGGGTGCTGTGGGCAAAAGTGCGGATCATCACGGCGTCGAGCATGCGCGACATGACGATGGCCGTATCGCTGATGGGCTCGCCGCGGTCCAACTGGCTGTCTCGCGGAGATAAGAAGATGGCTTGGCCGCCGAGCTGGATCATCCCCGCTTCGAAGGACAGACGGGTGCGGGTCGAGGCCTTCTCGAAAATCATGCCCAGCACTCGATTCTTCAGGGGCTCGAACAGGGCACCGCTGTTGCGCAGATCCTTCAGCTCGATGCCGCGACGAATCAGGTTGGCCAGCTCCTGGGGCGTGCAGTCCATCAGAGAGAGAAAGTGCCTTGCGCTCATCATCGGTTCCTTTCTTATATCGGTACAAGCCGCAGGTCGAGGCGGATCTCCGCCGGAAATGACTGTGCCTGCAGCGGCCACTAAGAGGTGGCGAAAAATGGGAAAGCGGCGATCTTATAGGGAAAAGGCAAAACCGCGCAAACCGCCCCTTGAAGCGATAAAAGCAAAGTCTATGCCTGTATTGTGCCTGGAGGGGCGATTGTCCCATGGGTGGTTTCATGAAGGTTGAGCGCGTAGCTGGGTTTTCCGTTACAATGCCGCCATCGTGCCGATTTCGTCGGAAAGCCCAGCCGAGGTGACTCAATGGATATCATCGAAACCATCAAAGAGCAGATCGCTAGCAACAGCGTACTGCTGTACATGAAAGGCTCGCCGAATGCACCACAGTGCGGCTTCTCGGCCCGTGCTGCGCAGGCCTTGATGGCCTGCGGCGAGCGATTCGCCTATGTCGACATTCTGCAGAACCCGGAAATTCGCACCACCCTTCCTAAGTACGCCAACTGGCCGACTTTCCCACAGCTATGGGTCAATGGTGAGCTGATCGGTGGTAGTGATATCATCCTCGAACTGTTCGAGAAGGGTGAGTTGCAACAGGTTGTCAAGGGTACGGCCAATAAAGCCGACGCCTGAGGCGCATGAAACTGCGAAGGCATCCGTCCGGATAAGCTGAGTGAGAACCTGATAGTTCAAAGTGGCAGTCTAGAAAGTGCCCGTATTGAGAAATGCGGGCACTTTACATTTATGCACCGTATCTGAAGCCGAAGCTCGGTCTGGAAAATGACTCTGGGCTGCAGGAGCTTTACTCAAGAAGCCGATTCGGGTGCCGGGAGCACGTCGCGCTGCTAAGTATCTGAACGGAAATTTTCCGGCATACTGGTTGCCTTGTCCCTGTGGCTCCCGGAGCACCCCATGAAATTCGTGTCGCCTCTTGCCGACACAGACTCCAGGCGTTGATGGATGCCCATACGCAAGGCGAGAAGCCAGCCTTGCGCCGTCGTGCCCATGCCATCGTGCTCAGTCACAAGGGCTGCAGCATCAACCCGATCAGCGACATTCTGGCGGTCACGCGCGAGACCGTGTCGCATCTGGTTCGATGCCTGGCAAGCCGATGGCCTGGAGGGGCTCAGGGACAAGGCCCGCAGCGGTCGGCCGGCCATCTACGACGAGTGCGACCGGAAACGGCTGCAAGCCCTGGTGGCCGAGCATCTCCACCGGATAAGAACCGTCCAGGCACGCCTGCAGCAGGAAACCGGCAAAACCTCCTGCACGGCCACGGTCAAGCGGGCTTTGAAATCTGGGGTATG
>NZ_BAAGYK010000091.1:0-4745 GCF_054779355.1 Azotobacter armeniacus | reverse complement strand
GAAAGGGCGGCGTAACGAGAGCGGCTTCCGCGCCACACAAGGCCTGCTGGCAGAGCTTCGGCAGTGGGAGGAGCGCGAAGACACCGAGCTGTACTGTTTCGACGAGTCCGGGTTTTCGCAAAGATCCGCCTTGCCTTACGCCTGGAGCCCCGTGGGCCAACCGCTGGAACTGCCGGCCTTCTTGCGTAGCCGACGCCTGAACGTGCAGGGCTTGCTGAGTCGCCAGGGCAAGCTGATCCATCACACGACGACCGCTACCGCGACGACGGAGGTGGTCATCGAAGCCTTCGACCGCCTGATCGAGCAGAAGTCGCCCGACGCCTTTGCGATCGTCGTGCTCGACAATGCCCGCACCCATCGCTCCGCCTTGTTTCAGCGCAAGCGGCTGGAAGGGCGGGCACAACGAGTCCACGTGATTTTCCTACCTCCGTACTCGCCTGAACTCAACCTGATCGAGATGCTCTGGCGGAAGATCAAGTACGAATGGCTTCCCCTGAGCGCCTACCGGAGCTTCCAGTCACTCAGCAGCCATGTGCTTCAGGTGCTGTCAGGTTACGGCGAGCAGTATCGGATTAATTTTCTGTAGGTACTTAAGTGCTCGAAGAAAAATAATCCGATATTTTCCCCTGCATTGCCCGTGCAATCCTCTGAAATACAGGGGTTGGCCTGGTTCGAAACAGCAGAAAATCCGGGAAAATTTTGTTCGAGTACTTATCTGAGGTGTGTTTTTGCCAATCGTTTGGAAAGGCAAACTTATAAAAGCAAACGCCCCGAACCGAATGCCTCGGGGCGTTTTCGCTGCTGGTCGCTACAGAGTGCTTTGCCTGCAGCCAGTTGGACGAAGCTTTTTCCATTTGCTCGACTGAAATAATGCAGACGAAATATCGCTCTTCTGCATTATCTCGGCCGCTACCGCTTATTCATCCATTTGCGACTGCAGATAATTCTCCAAGCCGATTTTATCGATCAGATCTAGTTGGGTTTCCAGCCAGTCGATATGGTCTTCTTCGGATTCGAGAATATCTTCCAGCAATTCGCGGCTGGCATAGTCCCCGACACTCTCGCAGTAGGCAATGGCAGCTTTCAGATCGGGCAATCCCGCTTGCTCGAGCTTCAGGTCGCACTCGAGCATTTCCTTGGTGTGTTCACCGATGAGGAGTTTGCCCAGCTCCTGCAGGTTGGGCAGGCCTTCGAGAAACAGAATGCGCTTGATGAGTTTATCGGCATGCTTCATCTCGTCGATGGACTCGTGGTACTCATGCTTGCCGAGCTTCTCCAGGCCCCAGTCCTCATACATGCGAGCGTGCAAGAAATACTGATTGATCGCAATCAACTCGTTGGCGAGGATCTTGTTGAGGTGTTGGATGACTATCTTGTCGCCTTTCATGTCCATTCCTTTCGAATCAGGATGTTGATGAGGCAGTTTGGTCTGTCGGGCTTGATATGTCAAAAGCTAAGTAATTGAATCGAATGGAGAATAAGTCTCCAGTGCGACTGTATACAGGATGGGTTGAGGGGGGCTGGAGAGAGGGGGGTACAGAGTGGAAACCGGATGCCTGCGGAGCCTGAGAGGTTGTGAAAAAATCGAACAGTGCCGTGAGAGCCTCTCTAATCCCCTTCAAAAAGGCGTGCCATGTGAAAAGCGGGAGAGTTTATGAGCCAAATGGTCTTACTTTTCACGTAGCGCAACGTTTTAGCGGCTGTTTTGAAGGGAGGCGCAGCAGCCGCTTGAATTTTTCACAACCTCTGAGTGATCCCCAGAAACTTTCCCGAAAAATCAAATAGGTAGGTCTTGAAGATGTCTGCATGGGCGGGCACGTTGGTTGTCGCCAAACTGACCGATGTCCCCAGACCCCATGCAGACCGTCCAATTCTTGCACGATACCTTCGCCAAGACACTCCTCACAATCTATGCCCGCCGTCTCGAAGCCCTGATGGCCGCGCTGGCCGACCTGCTGCAAGGCCGCCGCCTGAGCCTGACCGCGCTGGGGCGCTTCCTGCCTGGCTCCGCCTGGCCCCGGCATGCCATCGAGCGGGTCGACCGCCTGCTCGGCAACCGGCAGCTGCAGGCCGAGCGGGGGTTGTTCTACTGGGCCATGCGCCGCGCCCTGCTGGGGTCGCTCAAGCATCCGTTGATCCTGGTGGACGGGTCGCCGATCGATGCCGCCGGCAAGCTGTTCCTGCTGCGCGCCGCGATCCCGCTGGCCGGACGTTCGCTGCCAGTCTGTGAAGTCGTCCATCCGCGCGAGGGCTGCCCGCGTTGCCAGAAACGCCTGCTCGAGGCACTCGCGGCGATGCTGCCGGCCGGATGCACGCCCATCCTGGTCACCGATGCCGGCTTCCGGCGGCCCTGGTTCCAGGCCGTCGAAGCCATGGGCTGGCATGACGTCGGCCGTGTGCGCAATCGCGATCTGTGCCGATTTGGCGAGCAGCCCTGGCAGCCGGTGAAAAGCCTGTACGCCCTGGCCTCGGCGTCGCCGAAACGGCTCGGTTTCCTCGAGATGACGCGCTCGGCGCCTTGGTCCACCCAACTCTATGTGGTGAAACATGCGCCGCGGGGGCGCCAGCACCGGCGCGTCACCGGAGCCGTGGCCCGGGACAAGCGCAGCCGGCAAAACGCGCAGCGCGAAAGCGAGCCCTGGCTGCTGGCCAGCAACCTGCCCGAGGCGCAGTGGAATGCCGCGCAGGTCGTGGCGATCTACAAGCAGCGCATGCAGGTCGAGGAGGGCTTCCGCGACCTGAAGAGCCATCGGCTGGGAGTCGGCCTGGGGCCGCATCGCAGCCGCTGCCCGCGGCGCATCGAGATCCTGCTGCGGATTGCCGTGCTGGCCAACTACGCACTGTGCCTGCTAGGTCTGCAGGCCCGGGAGGCAGGGCACGAGTAGCGCTTCCAGAGCAACAGCGTCAAGGACAAGCACGTGCTGTCGCTGTGGCGGCTGGGACTGGAGTATGCACGCATTTATGCGGGAGACATTTCCCGGGAGAGGCTGCGGGAGCTGGAGTTGGCCCTGCGGCGGGAGGTCCACCGGCAAGCGCAGGAACTGGGGTGATTTTGTGGGGATCACTCAGCTGCGGAGCCGGTTTCCAAGAAGGATCAGGAGGCGGCCAATATTGCCGGACAGAAGGTTGCGCCTTGGCTGTTTTGTGCTTCTTCGCCAAGAGTTTCCCTGGCAATTTGCTTGGCTATGCAGGCGCATTTTCCGCACTGCGTGCCGACGCCAAGAGCAATGCGTACATCGCGATAGGTACAGCAGCCGCCTTGAATTGCGCTGCGAATTTGACCATCAGTAACACCTTGACAGAGACATACATACATAGGCGCCTCGGTTCGGCAAGTAATGAAGTGATGAATGGATCCTAATCTTAATGAGAATGATTGTCAAAGATTGGGTCGGCCGCTGGTCGGCCCGAATTCTTCGAGTCTGAGCGACGGAGGCAAGGGATAAGCTCCCATGTCCAGTGCTGCGGTTTTAAAGGCCAGCCCTTTCAAGGTCTTTTGCTTTTTGAGGCTTTGATTGCATGGGCCGTAAGAGAGATGAGCGCGGGCTGTGGCGCCATCGACCCAGTCCCTGGTCTTTTTCACCTTGGGGCCACGCTTGCTCGTGGCCATCTGGCTGGGCTTGATGTGCCGCGCCAACGCCAACAGGCGCTGTGCCAGTGTGCTGGCCGAATCGTCGGCCCAGGCCGGCCAGTGCTCCACTGGCAGCGCCTGGATCGGCCGACGGAGTCGGGCGAGTCCGTGCTCTGGCTCTGGAGCAATCTGCCGGCCGGGATCGGTGCGCAGCAGATTGCCGACCTGTACCGTCTGCGCTGGCGTATCGAGGGGATGTTCCAGCGCCTGGAGTCGGTTCTGCAGAGCGAGATCCGCAGTCTGGGCCATCCCCGGGCAGCGCTGCTGGGGTTTGCCGTGGCGGTGCTGGCCTGCAACCTCCTGGCGGTGCTCGAGCGCAGTGTCGAACAGGCCCATCGCGAACAGCTTCCCGAGGGCTGGGAGGCGTCCCCCTACCACTTGGCGGTCCAGGTCAGAAGCCGTTACGAGAGGATGCTCGTCGCGCAACTCGATACGGCGCCAGGGCGCCTGGCCCTCGTCCACCCGGATGTCTTGTTCGAGCACCCAGCCGGTTTCCACCCCGCCCCGGTCGTGCCAAGGCCCCTCGTGAACGATGCGGGGATGCCTGGCATCCTGGTGCACGATGAAACCGGCTTGGGCCGCCTGGCAGCGTTGAAGAATCGAACGGGTGCAGAAATGCCGGTCGGCTATCCTTGCGTATGGGCATCCATCAACGCTTGGAGTCTGTGTCGGCAAGAGGCGACACGAATTTCATGGGGTGCTTCGGGAGCCACTGAGACAAGGGGCTCAGTATGCCGGAAAATTTTCTTTCAGGTACTTGGCCTGGCGGGCTCAGGGCAATCGCATGAAGCGAGTGGCTCGCATTTGCAGAGGAAAGCGCAAGCCGATATAGCTTGGGTATTTGTGGAGCACTCGAATGCCCCGGCCTGCAACCTCCATCATGGACGTATTCGTCGCCCTGGACGATCCCCGGCAGACCAACAAGGTTCAGCATTCCCGTCGAAACACTGACCGTCGCCGTCTGCGGCATTCTGGTCGGTGCCGACACCCTTGAAGCGATCCAGGCGTGGGCTCAGAGGCTGTGAAGTTTTCGACTCTGGAGCCTGCTGTACCGCGATGCAGGGGAGCAGTGTTGGATTCTCCGCTTCGCGCGCTTTTGCAGTGCCCGGGCCGC
>NZ_BAAGYK010000090.1:0-590 GCF_054779355.1 Azotobacter armeniacus | reverse complement strand
GTTCGTGTTTCTCAACCGGGCGCGCAACCGGGTGAAGATCCTGTACTGGGAGCGCAACGGCTTCTGTCTCTGGCTCAAGCGCCTGGAGGCCGAGCGCTTCAAGGTGCCGCCAGAGCCCAGCGACGAGGCCATCGTCCTCAGCGCCGAGGAGTTGAACTGGCTGCTGGATGGCTTCGACCTCTGGCGCAACCGCCCGCACCGGGTGTTGAGGCCGCGCTACGTGGCCTGAGCCGGTATAATCCGGCTCCATGACCTTTATGCCCGACACCCTTCCCGACGATCCGCTTTTGCTCAAGCAGTTATTGCTGTCGGCGAACGAGCAGATGTCGGCAAAGGATGCTCGCATAGAACAGCTTCAGGAACAGGTCGCCCTGCTGCGTCAACGCCTGTTCGGCCCGAAATCCGAGCGCAGTATCGATCCGGACTCACCGCAACTGGCGATGTTCAACGAAGCCGAGCAGTTGGCCGAAGAGCCGGCGCCTGCCGTTGAAGCCGAAGCACAAGAGATCGCCGAGGCCGAAGAAGGCGTCGCCCCGATCAAGCGCCGTGGCAAACGCAAACCACTGCCGGCCGAACTGCCACGGGTGGAG
>NZ_BAAGYK010000089.1:0-1403 GCF_054779355.1 Azotobacter armeniacus | reverse complement strand
AATCAGTCGATGATTTACGAAGGGAAAGCCATCCGGGTCCAGGCCCTGGGGGATGGCATTGTCGAGATGCAGTTCGACCTCGAGGGCGACTCCGTCAATAAATTCAACCGCATCACGCTGAACGAATTCCGCCAGGCGGTGGATGCGCTGCAGGCGGAGACCTCACTCAAGGGCGTGCTGGTCAGCAGCGGCAAGGGCATGTTCATCGTCGGCGCCGACATCACCGAGTTCATCGAGTTGTTCCGCGCCCCCGAAGAGGAGCTGAGTGGCTGGTGCCTGGAGATCAACCGGATCTTCTCGGATTTCGAGGACCTGCCGGTGCCGACTGTGGTTGCGATCAACGGCATGGCCCTCGGCGGCGGTTTCGAGATGTGCCTGGCCTGCGACTTCCGGGTGATGGGCGAGTCGGCCAAGGTGGGCCTGCCGGAGGTCAAGCTGGGGATCCACCCGGGCTTCGGCGGCACCGTGCGCCTGCCGCGGCTGATCGGCAGTGATAACGCCATCGAGTGGATCGCCGCCGGCAAGGAAAACGGCGCGGCAGAGGCACTGAAGGTGGGCGCGGTGGATGCCGTGGTCGCCGACGAAAGGCTGCGCGAGGCGGCCCTCGACCTGGTGAAGCGGGCGGCCACCGGCGAGCTGGACTTCCAGAGCCGCCGCCAGCCGAAGCTGGAGCCGCTCAAGCTCGGCAACATCGAGCAGATGATGGCCTTCGAGAGCGCCAAGGCCTACGTGGCCGCCCAGGCCGGCCCGCACTATCCGGCGCCCCTGGCCGCGGTGAAGACCATCCAGAAGGCCGCCAACTGCGCGCGCGAGGCGGCGCTGGAGATCGAGGTCGGCGGCTTCGTCAAGCTGGCCGCCACCACGGTGGCGCAGAGTCTGGTCGGGCTGTTCCTCAACGAGCAGGAGCTCAAGCGCAAGGCCAGGAAGTACGACAAGGACGCCCGCGAGGTGAAGCTGGCGGCGGTGCTCGGTGCCGGCATCATGGGTGGCGGCATCGCCTACCAGTCGGCGCTCAAGGGCACGCCGATCCTGATGAAGGACATCCGCGAGGAGTCCATCCGCCAGGGACTGGCCGAAGCCGACAAGCAGCTCGGCAAGCGGGTGGAGAAGGGCCGCATGACGGTGCAGCAGATGGCCGAGGTGCTCAACGGCATCCGCCCGACCCTGTCCTACGGCGATTTCCGCCAGGTCGACCTGGTCATCGAGGCGGTGGTCGAGAAGCTCGAGGTCAAGCAGGCGGTGCTGGCCGAAGTGGAGGAGCAGGTGCCGGAGGATTCGGTGATCGCCTCCAACACCTCGACCATCTCCATCGGCCTGCTGGCCGGCTCGCTCAAGCATCCGCAGCGCTTCTGCGGCATGCACTTCTTCAACCCGGTGCCGCTGATGCCGCTGGTGGAGGTCAT
>NZ_BAAGYK010000087.1:0-1989 GCF_054779355.1 Azotobacter armeniacus | reverse complement strand
CATACGCGCCTTGACCTCGCGCAGCGATGAAGCCCACAACTCCAGCGTCGTCTCGATCGATGCACCTGTCATCCGGTCTCTCCCAGGCAAGGGCGAGCATCAAGTCAGATGAAACTAAATATGCAACTGTAGTACAACTAGGGCGAAAGATGGTGGTATTGCCTAATCCCTATGCCTTCCATGACACCCTGCACGGCATCGATGCGTTCGCCGTTTGCCCGGCGGGCCTCTTCATCCTGCCTGGCCGGATGTTCGGCAAGCCTGGCCTGCTGCTGGCGAAACAGCTGAACGAAGGCGAGTCGATGCCGAAAAGCATGCCGTTCAAGCAGGCACTGGCACAGATCATCAGCAACCAGAAGAAGCTCGGCGATGTCTTCCTGCCCATCCTGATCAAAGGGGACCTGCGCGAATTCGGCCAGCAGTTGCCCTAGCTTCACCTGCACCGCCTGCAGGTCAGCAAGCTCAGCCACCTGTCCAACTTCGAGCGGATCGATATTCAGAACACCATCACCCGCAAGCTTCTGCTGCTTTATCGTCAGGCAGACACCTTGGGCTGACATCCGTCGGAAAAAATTTGTATTGCATCCGTGGATGCTGAACTATACTTTTTCTGTCATGTGATGTGAGTTTCAGGGCGCGGAAGGAACTCGTTCGCCCAGGCAAGCTCCACACTCCTGTCACGCTCACGTGACATGACTTTATTACTGCCTACAGCGACAAACGGCCGCGTCAGACGGCCTTATCATGGTACTCAAAGAGGGATCGCTCCATGACCAATCGGCTCCGCTTCAACGAAGCACTTCTAATCGCCAACCGCGCTTTCAAACCCCTGCAATGCATCGCCTGGACTCAAGAGATCAACAGTGAACTGAATCTGACCGTCGTGGACCGCGTCAATACTCGAACCTTGGGTCACAAGCGCATTCCCTGCTCGACCTATTCCGACCCGCAGAAACTCGCCGCCGTCATCCAGCAGACCCGTCAGGAGCTGAGTCGGCAAGGCGTCACCCTCGCTCCCTGGAACATGCCGGACTGATCGCCGGCCAATGAAGCCTCGCCTTGGCGAGGCTTCGCGGCAGGGTGCAACACTAGTAGCCAGACGGCAGAAATGCCCCCCTCGCGAAACGACCGGCAACCACAAACAATCGACATAGGGGGCAGCCCTGCTACACCACCCGGCATGCGGGTCCGCGCTGGACGGTTCGAGAAGTTGAGCTTGAGCAAGCCCTGCCTGTCGAACCACGCTATCGTCAGAATACGTTGAGCAGCATCGCGTTGTTGCGCCACCAGCGGTGGCTGTTCGCCGCCACCCGGGAGGCTACTTCAGCTTTCACTCCAGGGTAATCGCATGAAGCGAGTGGCTCGTATTTGCAGGGGAAAGCGCAAGCCGATATAGCTTGGGTATTTGAGGAGCACTCGAATGTCCCGGCCTGCAACCTCCATCGTGGACGTATTCGTCACCCTGGACGATCCTCGGCAGACCAACAAGGTTCAGCATTCCCTGGTCGAAACACTGACTGTTGCTGGCCACGCTGAAGCGACTGACGCTGAACCTGCTCCGCCTGGACCCGAGCCAGCGCAAGGGCAGCCTCAAGACTCGTCGGCTCATCGCCAACACCTCGGATGACTATCGGGCCGAGCTTCTGGGACTCAAATGAGAATGCTTGGCTTCATGCGATGGCCCTGGCCTCCAGTCTCCGCTACAGCCGAGCAGATTGCTCATGATTTGCCGCCTTCTGCCTGGCAACGGCTATCGGCAGGTGAAGGCACTCAGGGACCGCGTCTTCATGACTGGGCCGACCTGGAAGCCAGTGAGCATGACCCGACGCGTACCGGGCTAGGGACGCGTGGAGTACTGATCCGTCGCCGGCTGGTCGATGGGGAGCTGGCCTATTTCACCACCTGGGCGCCGGCCGGCACGTCCATCGAAACGCTGGCCCGGGTGGAAGGGCATCGCTGGGCGATCGAAAGTGCCTTCGAAACGGCCAA
>NZ_BAAGYK010000086.1:0-634 GCF_054779355.1 Azotobacter armeniacus | reverse complement strand
TATAGTCAGCGATCGTACATGGCGCGCAATTGACCGAACGACCTATCGTCGCGAGCCGTCGTAACCGGCAGAATCGTTGTCATGACTTCTTCTGCTTTCGACCACCTGACTCCCGAACAACTGCGCGAACTGGCTGCGCAGTTTTTCGGCCGCGCCGGTCTGGCCATCCCGCGCTCGACCCTGGCCCAGTGGGTCGGTGCCTGTGGCGTCCAGCTGCAACCGCTGGTGGATGCGCTGCGGGAGATCGTTCTGGAACAGGGCGTCATCCATGCCGACGAGACCCCGGTGCCGATGCTCGCGCCGGGCCTGAAGAAGACCCAGCGCGCCTACGTCTGGGCCTATGCAGCCAGCCCGTTCGCCGAGCTGCGCGCGGTGGTCTACGACTTCAGCCCCAGCCGTGCCGGCGAGCATGCCCGCGCCTTCCTGGGCGACTGTAAAGGCAAGCTGGTCTGCGACGACTTCGCCGGCTACAAGGCCTGCTTCGAGCAGGGGATGACCGAGGTCGGCTGCATGACCCATGCCCGGCGCAAGTTCTACGACCTGCACGTCGCCAACCAGAGCCAGTTGGCCGGGCAGGCGCTGCACTCCATCGGCCTGCTGTACGAAATCGAGCGTGACGTGCGTGACCGGTTAG
>NZ_BAAGYK010000085.1:0-8004 GCF_054779355.1 Azotobacter armeniacus | reverse complement strand
CAAGTTTGGCCTGTAACGACAGCCGCCTTCAGGCGGCCCCACTACTTGCCCCTTTGAGGGGCTAACAGAATAAAGCCCCCGGCTTTGCCGGGGGATACTTACTCTTGTGAATCTATGGTCACCCCTGTTTTTGCGATAGTGATCAACGATGGGTGTTAAATTTTGGCTATGTCTGAGTTGGCTGTTGCAGCAGGCTAAGCTGATCATGGCGTCTCTGCATGCGGGAGGTGGATCATGAAAGCGAGTCAGTTCACGCGATGGATCGCTCAGCTCTCCAGCCTCAGCCCAGAACAGCGTGAGCAGTTGAAGGCATGCCTGTCGGCACCTGGCAGCCTTCCGCAGGACATGATCGCTACGCCCAGCAGCTGCCCGCACTGTCAGTCCAGCGAGTTACAGCCGTGGGGCTCCAATGGCGGCCTGCCACGGTATCGCTGCAAGTTTTGCGGCAAAACCAGCAACCCATTGACGGGTACACCGATGGCGCGACTGCGAAAGCGCCATCTCTGGCAAGACTATGCCGAGGCGTTGACTCAGAGCCTGACGGTACGCAGGGCGGCGAAACACTGTGGCGTCAGCAAGAACACCGCCTTCCTGTGGCGACACCGGTTCCTGTCCCAGATCGCGGATCACCAGGCTCGGCATGCGTCCGGGATTGTCGAGGCCGATGAAACCTTCTTTCTGGAGTCTTTCAAGGGGCAGCGAGATTTGCCGCGCCTACCTCGCAAGCGCGGAGGCAGCGCGAAGCGACGCGGGTTGTCTGCCGAGCAGATTCCTGTCCTGGTGGTGCGGGATCGCAGCGGCCAGCATGCCGACTTTCAGCTGGAGAAGCTCGATGCCGCGCATGTCAGGGAGCGACTACGCCCCCTGATCGATGCTGATGCGATTCTTTGCTCTGACAGTGCCGCCGTCTATGCCCACTTTGCCAAGGCAGAAGGCATCACCCATCGGCCGGTCAATCCGAGCCAGAAGCGCAGGGTCGACGGGCCTTTTCACATCCAGAACGTGAACGCCTACGACAGCCGCCTGAAGGGCTGGATGACTCCTTTTCATGGGGTGGCCACCCAGTATCTGGCCCATTATCTGGGATGGCGGCGCCTGCTCGAGCGCTACAAGACGCAGCTCAATCCATTGATTTGCTTGAGGGAGGCGCTGGGGCGAGCAGCTATGCAACAGCTAACTCAGACATAGCCTAAATTTTTGCCAGGCTCATCCGTCCATTCGGCTCTAAATGACATGGAGTAGGGGCGATGAGCATGAATGGACTGGGGTTAATGAGCGCGCTGTCATCGGGTCATCCGTCGGAGCTGGCCATTCCCTTCGCCAGGGAGCGCCTGCCGCTGGCGCTGCTCTGCACACTGGGCCTGGCCGCTGCGCCGGCGCAGGGCATCGAGGAGGGTGAGAAGGACAAGCGTCCGGTGGAGCTGGACGGGGTGACAGTGGTCGCCGACCGGGACAGCCCGGTCGGTCCGGACACCGGCTATACCGCCAAGCGGACCTTGGCCGGCACCAAGACCGACACGCCGCTCAACGAGATCCCACGCTCGATTTCCATCACCACCGAGCAGCAGATGCGCGACCGTAACGTGAGCACCGTCAGCGACGCTCTGCATTACACGGCCGGTGTCCAGACCGATGTCTGGGGCCAGGACAACCGGGCGGACTGGTTCATCATCCGTGGCTTCAGCCAAGGCAACAATGGCCTCTACCGCGACGGCAACCGGGTCCACTCCGACGGTCATTTCCGCTGGCAGACCGATCCCTTCCTGCTCGAGCGGGTCGAGGTGCTCAAGGGCGCCGCTTCGGTGCTCTACGGCCAGAACCCGCCGGGCGGAGTGGTCAACCTGGTCACCAAGCGGCCGACCGCCACCCGCTTCGGCAAGATCGGCGTGGAGTACGGCAGCTTCGACCACAAGCAGATGACCCTGGACATGGGCGGCCCGTTGGACGACGCCGGACGCATCCTCTACCGGATCACTGCCCTCAGTTGGGACAAGGGCAATCAGGTCGACCATGTGAACGAGGAGCGCCTGCTGTTCGCCCCGACGTTGACCTTCAACTTCACCGACGACACCACTCTGACCCTGCGCGCCAGCATGCAGCGCGACAACTCCGACCCGACGATGCAATACCCTCTTGCAGAGGGCACTCGGTTCCGCACTGCCAATGGCAAGATCCACGATGATGTTGCCGTGGGCGATCCGCACTACGAGAAGTTCGAGCGCGACCAGTACACCTTCGGCTATGAGTTCCAACAGCGCTTCAACGACGCCTGGTCCTTCCAGCAGAACCTGCGTTACGGGCACTTGGACCTCGAATATCGGCATATGTATGCCACCAGCTACCTGGACGACCTGCAGCCGGGCGCCGATCCCAGCCGGCGCCTCTTGATGCGCGGACTAGGAGGTTCCGACGGCCAGTCCGACAGTATCTCGGTGGACAACCGCCTGCTCTACAAGTGGGAGGGAGCGTGGGTGCAGAGCACCCTGTTGATGGGCCTCGACTACCAGAAGCTCGATGTTGACAACAAGCGATATGCCAGAGATCCACTGGTGCTTGAGCCCATCGACATCTACAACCCCCGCTACGGTGGCCAGATCACCCTGGTCGACTGGGACCTGAACCCAGTGACCGACGCCGATCGGCAGGACTTCCGTACCCGCTTCGACCAGTTCGGCCTCTACCTGCAGGAGCAGGTCAAGCTCGACGACCACTGGGTGTTCCTGCTCGGCGGGCGCTACGACAAGGCGCGCGCCGATCTCGACAACCGCACTACCGACGTGGACAAGAGCATCCGCGACGAGGAGTTCACCTGGAACGCCGGGGTGGCCTACCTGTTCGACAACGGCCTGACCCCCTATTTCAGCTACTCGGAGTTCTTCCTGCCGGTGGCCGACCTCAACACCCGTACCGGCGAGCCCTTCGAGCCGGAGGAGGGCGAGCAGTGGGAAGTCGGCCTGAAGTATCAGCCGCCGGGCTTCGACGGCTCCTTCAACCTCGCCCTGTTCGAGATGACCCAGAGCAACGTGCGTACCTCCGGCGCCGGTGGCATCACAACCCAGCTGGGCGAGGTGCGCAGCAAGGGCATCGAGTTCGAGGCGGTGGCCAACGTGACCGAACGCCTGAGCCTGGTCGGCTCCATGACCTACCTCGACATGGAAACCACCAAGTCGCTGCGCGCCAACGAGCGGGGCAAGACGCCTTCGTCGGTGGCCGACCGCATGGCCTCGCTGTGGGCGACCTACACTTTCAGAGGCGGCCCGCTGGGCGGCCTGGCCCTGGGCGCCGGCGCGCGCTACACCGGCGAGAGCTGGGGCGACAACACCGAGACCCTGGAGGTTCCCTCCCGCACCTTGTACGACGCCATGGCCAGCTATACTTGGAGAGACCTCAAGCTGCAGCTCAACGCCAGCAACCTGACCGACAAGGAGTACGTCTCCAGCTGCAGCTACTACTGCTACTATGGCGAGCGCCGCAATGTCACCGCATCCCTTACTTATTCCTGGTAGTTCCGGGTTGTCGTGGCTATCTGCGGGAGCGCCTGGAGCAATGGATGCTCGAGCTGCTGGCGGAGTTGCGCGGCGAGCTGGACGAGCATGAAGCACGCCTGTCCCGTCTCGACGAAACGATCCAGCCCAGGCTCGCAAGGATGAGCGGGTGAGACAACTGCTTCAGGTCGAGGGTATCGGTCCGGTCTCGGCCACCACCCTCGTATCGGCCGTAAGAGATGCACGGTAGTTCCGCAGCGCGCTGGCGTGCAGGTAGGAGCAGTCTGGAAAACCTGCTTGGCGATGTCCATGCCATTCACACGCTTCACTTGGGCACTTCGATGCCGAGGTGCTGCGGTCGGCCCGCTGCCCCCTTAGCAGCATCCCTTTCAAGGTCTTTACGTAAACTCTCCTCCTGAAAACCAGCGAGGGGGCAAGATGATGTGGGGCGAGATTCTGGCGCGATTCGAAAAGCAGGCACCGGCCAGTGTCATGGCACGGCTGGCGTTGGAGCGGGCGATGCCGGCTGCCTGGGTCGATGACGTGTTCGAGGCCCACCGGCAGCGCCAGTATCCCCGCGAGCTGCTGTTTTCCACCGTCGTCGAATTGATGTCGCTGGTTTCCCTGGGGCTGCGCCCTTCGCTGCATGCCGCCGCGCGCCCGATGGACAACCGGCCCTGGGCGCTGCGCCCTGCCTGCCCGGCTGGCAAGTGCGCATCGTCGACGGCAACCCTCTGCCGGCCTCGAAGAAACGCCTCGCGCCGCTGCGCAACCAGCGCGCCGCTGCTCTGCCGGGGCATTCGCTGGTGGTCTACGACGCCGACCTCGACCTGGTGACCGATCTGGCGGCCTGCGAGAACGCCTATGAAAGCGAGCGCACCGGTGTCTTGCCACTGTTGGACAGTGCCGGCCCGGGACAACTGTGGATAGCCGACCGACATTTCTGCACGCGAGCGATTCTCCAGCGCTGCGAGGACGCCCAGGCGGGCTTCATCGTCCGCCAGCACGCCAAGCATCCCCCCATCGCTCGGGAAGGCGACTGGCAGGACGGCGGGCGGACAGCAACGGGGCGCACGCGCGAGCAGGCCATCGTGGTGGGCGAAGGGCTGCCGCCGTGGCGGCGTATCGAGCTGCAACTGGATACGCCGAGCGAGTCGGGCGAGTCCGTCCTTTGGCTGTGGAGCAACCTGCCCGCGACAATCGACGCCCGGCAGATTGCCGACCTGTACTGTCGGCGCTGGCGTATCGAGGGAATGTTCCAGCGCCTGGAGTCGGTCTTGCAGAGCGAGATCCGCAGCCTGGGCCATCCCCGGGCGGCGCTGCTGGGGTTTGCCGTGGCGGTGCTGGCCTACAACATCCTGGCGGTGCTCAAGCGCAGCGTGGAACAGGCGCATCGCGAACAGCTTCCCGAGGGCTGGGAGGCCTCCCCCTACCACCTGGCGGTCCAGGTCAGAAGCCGTTACGAGGGGATGCTCGTCGCGCTGCCGGTGGAGCACTGGCCCGCCTGGGCCGACGATTCGGCCAACACACTGGCACAGCGCCTGTTGGAATTGGCACGACATATCAAGCCCGGCCAGGTGGCCACCAGCAAGCGCGGCCCCAGGGTGGATAAGCCCAAGGCCTGGGTCGATGCCGCGACGGCTCGCGCCCATGTCTCCACCGACCGCCTCATCAAGGCCTCGAAAAGCAAAAGACCTTGAAAGGGGTGCCCCTTAGCAGGCCTAAATTTTTGCCAGGCTCATCCGTCCATTCGGCTCTAAATGACATGGAAGAGGGGCGATGAGCATGAATGGACTGGGGTTAATGAGCACGCTGTCATCGGATCATCCGTTGATACCGGCCATTCCCTTCGCCAGGGGGCGCCTGCCGCTGGCGCTGCTCTGCGCGCTGGGCCTGGCCGCCACGCCGGTGCAGGGTGTCGAGGAGGGTGAGAAGGACAAGCGTCCGGTGGAGCTGGACGGGGTGACAGTGGTCGCCGACCGGGACAGCCCGGTCGGTCCGGACACCGGCTATACCGCCAAGCGGACCTTGGCCGGCACCAAGACCGACACGCCGCTCAACGAGATCCCACGCTCGATTTCCATCACCACCGAGCAGCAGATGCGCGACCGCAACGTGCGTACTGTCAGCGATACCCTGCACTATACGGCCGGCGTCCAGGCCGATTCCGATGGCCAGGACAACCGGGCGGATCGGTTTTCCATCCGGGGCTTCAACCAAGGCGCCAACGGCCTCTACCGCGACGGCAACCGGGTCCACTCCAGTGGGTACTTCGAGTGGCAGGTCGATCCCTTCCTGCTCGAGCGGGTCGAGGTGCTCAAGGGCGCCGCCTCGGTGCTCTACGGCCAGAACCCGCCGGGGGGGTTGGTCAACCTGGTTACCAAGCGGCCGACCGCCACCCGCTTCGGCGTGATCGGCGTGGAGTATGGCAGCTTCGACCACAAGCAGATGACCCTGGACATGGGCGGCCCTCTGGACGATGCGGGACGCATCCTCTACCGGATCACCGCGCTCAGCCAGGACAAGGGCAATCAGGTCGACCATGTGAACGAGGAGCGGCTGCTGTTCGCCCCGACGCTGACCTTCGACTTCACCGACGACACCGCGCTGACCCTGCGCGCCAGTATGCAGCGCGACAACTCCGACCCGACGAAGCAGTTCCTTCCCGCCGAGGGTAGCCGGTTCCACACCGCCAATGGACAGATCCACGATGACGTCGCCGTGGGCGATCCGCGCTACGAGAAGTTCGAGCGCGACCAGTACACCTTCGGCTACGACTTCCAGCACCGCTTCAACGATGCCTGGTCCTTCCAGCAGAACCTGCGCTACGGGCACCTGGACCTCGAGTATCGGCATATGTGGGCCGCCGGCTACCGGGACGACCTGCTGCAGCCGGGCGCCGATCCCAGCCGGCGCCTGTTGATTCGCGGACTGAGCAATGCCGATGGCCACACCGACAGCCTTTCGGTGGACAACCGCCTGCTCTACAAGTGGGAGGGAGCGTGGGTGCAGAGCACCCTGCTGATGGGCCTCGACTACCAGAAGCTCGACCTTGACGACAAGCGATATGCCAGTTCTCCCCGGGTGCTCGAACCCATCGACATCTACAACCCCAGCTACGGTGGCAAGGTCACCCTGGTCGACAGAGGCCTGAACCCGCTGACTGACGACCGGCAGGACTTTCGCACTCGCTTCGACCAGCTCGGCCTCTATCTGCAGGAACAGGTCAAGCTCGACGACCATTGGGTATTCCTGCTCGGCGGGCGCTACGACAAGTCGCGCGCCGATCTCGACAACCGCACCACCGGCGTGGACAAGAACATCCGCGACGAGGAGTTCACCTGGAACGCCGGGATGGCCTACCTGTTCGACAACGGCCTGACGCCCTATTTCAGTTATTCGGAGTTCTTCCTGCCGGTGGCCGATCTCAACACCGATACCGGCGAGCCCTTCGAGCCGGAGGAGGGCGAGCAGTGGGAGGTGGGCCTGAAGTACCAGCCGCCGGGCTTCGACGGCTCCTTCAACCTCGCCCTGTTCGAGATGACCCAGAGCAACGTGCGCACGAGCGGCCCCGGCGGCATCACAACCCAGTTGGGCGAGGTGCGCAGCAAGGGCATCGAGTTCGAGGCGGTGGCCAACGTGACCGAACGCCTGAGCCTGACCGGCTCCATGACTTACCTCGACATGGAGATCACCAAGTCGCAGGACCCCAGCGAGCGGGGCAAGACGCCCTCGGGGGTGGCCGACCGCATGGCCTCGCTGTGGGCGACCTACAGCTTCAGGGGCGGCCCGTTGGACGGCCTGGCCCTGGGCGCCGGAGCGCGCTACACCGGCGAGAGCTGGGCCGATGACACCGAGAGCCTGGAGGTTCCCTCCCGCACCCTGTACGACGCCATGGCCAGCTACACCTGGGATGCCATCAAGCTGCAGCTCAACGCCTCCAACCTGACCGACAAGGAGTACGTCTCCAGCTGCGGCTCCTACTGCTTTTATGGAGAGCGCCGCAATGTCACCGCATCCCTCACCTATTCCTGGTAGTCCCGGGTTGTCGTGGCTATCCACGGGAGAGTCTGGCCGATATGGTCGAGGCGTGTGGATCTGCTGGCACTCATCCGCGCCGGGCTGCGCGGATGGCTGTCGCTGGGCGAAGGCGTTGAGGCGGTTTGCCTGAACTAGCACCTGTTAACACTGTGCGTCCTGCTGGGTTCGCTCGGACTAGAGCTGTTTCACCTTATTCGAGTCCGCCTTTTGGGGGCGATCAGGATAACGATATGCGTGGAGGGCCGCTCCGTAGGTCGGGTTAGCGTAGCGTAACCCGACAGCCTGCCCGGCATTGCCCGTCGCGTCGGGTTACGCCCTGCGGCTAACCCGACCTACAGTTGCAGCAGTGATCTGGTATTTGATGAAAATGCTCTGGGCCTGTTAACACTACTCTCCGCGAGCCGCGTTGCCGCGCCAAATGGCGCCAGGCGAGGCGCGGGACGCAGGGAATGGCATTCCCTTGCCAAGTCCCGCAACG
>NZ_BAAGYK010000084.1:0-524 GCF_054779355.1 Azotobacter armeniacus | reverse complement strand
TGGGGTTTCCCCATGCGAGAGTAGGTCATCGTCAAGCGCCTATCCCGAACCCCCGAGCCACGACAGCGGCTCGGGGGTTTTTGCTTGCGTCAGGAAAGACGGTCGGAAGCAGGTAAGCAATGGCCAGGCCGTAACCGTCCGGGCATCTCGTCTGGCTTGAACCCGCCAGGCTAAGAGAGGGTGTCCACCTATTCATCGTGGACACCTTTTCAAGCGGGGAAATCATGCAGCGTCGTTCCTATTCCACGGCCTTCAAGGCTCAAGTCGTGCAGGAGTGTGGCCAACCCGGCGCCTCCGTCGCCAGCGTGGCATTGAGCCACGGCATCAACACCAATGTTGTCCATAAATGGATACGCACGGCACGCAGCCAGGTTGTAAGTGATCCATGAACCCCATCTTCAACCGAGGTAAAGGCCCGCAGATGCTGTGCTCCCGATTTCTTTCTGGAGCCCGTCATCATGATGCGACCCGACGCCAAGGTCGAAAAGGTCTATCTCTACCCCAAGCCCGTCGACTTCCGTAAA
>NZ_BAAGYK010000083.1:0-1274 GCF_054779355.1 Azotobacter armeniacus | reverse complement strand
GCGGTCTCGAGATGACCCACGCCATAGACGCTGTCGGCAGCCACCCAGGCAAAAGGCGTGTTCGCCGCGAGGGCCCGCTCGATCATGTCCTGGGCCATCCGGGGTCTGGTTGAAAACCCGATACCTTTCGGTACCTGGGCGGCAGCCATACGCAAGGGATCATCCGTCCAGGCTTCGGGCAGGTAGAGGGCTCGGTCGATGAAGGCATGGCCGTGACGCGAGACATAGGCCGCGAAGACACCGATCTGGCAGTTGGCGATCTTGCCGGCCGATCCGCTGTATTGGCGGGCTACCCCGCAAGACGCACGGCCTTGCTTGAGAAAGCCGGTCTCGTCCAGAACCAGGACGGCCTCGTCGTCGGCCAGATGTTCCAGCACGTAGTCACGCACCAGATCGCGCAAGGCATCGGCCTCCCAGCGACCACGGCCGAGAATGGCCTGTTGACGCCAGGGGCCGGGATCGCCGGCGGCCTCTGCGCGCATCCAGCCGGTCTTGCGTGGCTCGTTGCCCAGCAGGCCATCGAGGAACCAGCCGGCAGAGGCCGCCCCCCGCTCCTGGGTAAACAGAGGGCGCATACGCGCCTTGACTTCGCGCAGCGATGAAGCCCACAGCTCCAGCGTCGTCTCGATCGATGCACCTGTCATCCGGTCTCTCCCAGGCAAGGGAATACATCAAGCAAGGCAGATGAAGGCTAAATATGCAACTGTAGTGCTAATCAAGCTTAGCGACCAGAATCCGCCAAATAGGCCAGGATCAGCGGGTATAGCTACCCTCTATCGGAAGCTGCAAGCGCTGGGAGTGAAAGCCAGGGCCATCGCATGAAGCCAAGCATTCTCATTTGAGTTCCCAGAAGCTCGGCCCGATAGTCATCCGAGGTGTTGGCGATGAGCCGACGAGTCTTGAGGCTGCCCTTGCGCTGGCTCGGGTCCAGGCGGAGCAGGTTCAGCGTCAGTCGCTTCAGCGTGGCCAGCAACAGTCAGTGTTTCGACCAGGGCCAGGGAATGCTGAACCTTGTTGGTCTGCCGAGGATCGTCCAGGGTGACGAATACGTCCATGATGGAGGTTGCAGGCCGGGACATTCGAGTGCTCCTCAAATACCCAAGCTATATCGGCTTGCGCTTTCCTCTGCAAATGCGAGCCACTCGCTTCATGCGATTGCCCTGATGGCGTCTACGCCATAGACCGTGTCAGCGGCAATCCAGGCAAAGGGTACCTGGGCAGTCAGGGCTCGTTCGATCATCTGGAGGGCCGACTGGGGCCTGGTCGAGAAACCC
>NZ_BAAGYK010000082.1:39333-80272 GCF_054779355.1 Azotobacter armeniacus | reverse complement strand
GTCCGCTTTGGCGTCAAGACCCAAGGCAGGAGCCGTATGCGGTAATGCCGCACGTACGGATCTGTGCGGGGGGAGGCAGGCGACTGCCTTTCCTACCGCGACCGGAGCAAGAGCATTCCAAGTATCCGGCAGGCGATTGAGGAGGGCGAACTTGATGACCTTCCAGCGCAGGGGGAAGTCGCCGTCGCCTGCCGGCAGGGGCCACAGGCAGTGCATGCGCTCCGGCATTACCACCCAGGCATCAATATGGATGGGATGCCGTCGCCCTGGTTGCCCGCACCCGTGGCGCGCAGCAGATCGACCTCGCGTACCAGCCGATCGCTGCGCCGGCGGGATGTCCAGGCTCTCGCTCCTTGAGTCCCGTGCATGGACGCTGGAGCGTCCGGTGCTGCGTTTCCACGCGGGAGCGTGGGAACGATCAAGGGAGGGATCAGGCCAACAGGCAGAGCCAGAGCCTTGCCCGTCTTGGAGGTCCGGATGCCGCGGCATGGCGGCGGAGGACGAGGTGGGCGAGCGGCCGCGAGGATGATGCCCACTTGGCTATGCTGAAGGGTGGGCATGGGGCCTGTCTTTCTAGTCGGCTCGGGAGAACGCGCGATGAGCAGCTTCGAGATCGAGAGCTGGTGCAAGGCCAGCTCTACCGAGAAATCGGTTCCCCAGGGGTTGATCCACTTCTATATCAGCGGCGACGACCGCGTGAAGCTGGAGCAGGCCGAGGAGCGTCTGCAGAATAGTGGCGAAGCCGAGGTGCTCGTCGATGTCGACCGGAGGACCCTGGAGCTGGTCACTCCGCCCGGATGCGGGCCACTGTCCGACTGCCACTTGCGGGTCTACCTGCGGCCGGAGGACCAGCGCGGGCAGTTCCATCTGGTCGGCCATCGTGCCAGCGACGGCAGCCTGATCTACAGCAACGCCCTGCTGATCGACTCGCTGATGTAGCGATCCGCCGGGCGAGTCCTGGCGATGGCGGGCGCCGGATGCGGCTGCCCGCGTGGAATGATCGTTCCCGCGCTTGCACGCGGGAAAGCCCCTGCGATGCTTCGGCCTCGCATCAGGTCCACCGCGCAATCGCCAAGGGGACTCCCGCATCACTCACCCCACCGTCCCTGTTCTCCATCGATTCCGCCACCCGTCCAGTCCGGCGGATAGATCCTATCCCGCACCGCCCGGTGAAAGCTCGACCAGGGCCAGTCCGCCACCCGGGCCGCATGGCCGTGCTTCACCGGGTTGTAGTGCAGGTAGTCGAAGTGCCGCCGATAGTCGCGGTCGTCGCGGATCAGATGTTCCCAGTAGCGCCGTTGCCAGATGCCACGCTCGCCGCGGGCGGCCTGTGCGGCCGTGCGCGTCTCGTTGTCTGGCAGGCGCCGGGAGAAGGCGAACTTGATGACCTTCCAGCGCAGGGCGAAGTCGCTGTCGCCCGGCGGCAGGGTCCACAGGCAGTGCATGTGCTCCGGCAGGACCACCCAGGCATCGATGTGGAAGGGATGGCGCGCCTTGGTCGCCCGCACCGTGGCGCGCAGCAGGTCCACCTCCCGCACCAGCAGGTCGCTGCGTCGGTCGCGCAGGTTCACGGTGAAAAACCAGGTCGCCCCCGGCACCCTACGCAGCCCGACACCCCGCGTAGGCTGGAAAACCCGCGCAGCGGTTTTCCACCGGGAATGCCGTGCAGGCTAGGGCGGGCATCATGAGGCATGCGGGGAGGGAATGGGATTCGCCGGGCTGGACAAGCCGGCTTGTCCGCCCTACAAAAGGCCGCGTCGCGCAGGGCGGGCCTGCCTGCCGTCGAGGTGGCCGCCGCCGGCTCGCGAGAGCCGCTGGTCGCTGCGTATTCGCTTTGACTTCATCGAGATGCAGGTGGATTTGTGAGAAAGAAGAAACCCTTGGACCCCGTCCGCCAGGCACAGAAGAATCGTGCCTATCGGATCGGTTACCTGATTGCCCTGGCCGGCATCGTGTGCGGGTTCGTGTTGCTGGAGCTGAAGCCGGTGTGACGGGTTTTGCCGCTGTGATGGATCTTGCCTGTCTGGTTGGTGGACAAGCGAAGCGTTGTCCACCCTACGGAACCCGACACCCCGCGTAGGGTGGAAAACTCGCGCAGCGGTTTTCCACCGGGGATGTCCGAGCTACTTGCTGCACGGTTGTCTGCCTCGGTGTCACTGGGCTACGCCGCCCTGTGCGGCGTACAATCCTGCCCTGTCCACCCCTCTCCAGCACGGGAAGGGGGCATGGCGGCCGGTTCCTGCCGTTCAGGCTGGCTGCCGCAGATTGCCGATGCACGCATCAACCGCGAGAGAAATACCCATGCCGACCTACGATTACCGTTGCGAAGCCAACGGTCAGGTATATGAAGTCCAGCATCCGATGGCCCTGAGCCCGAAAACCTGGGGCGAACTGCGCGCCGCCAGCGCGCTGGCGGAAGACCCATCGATCCCGGAGGATGCGCCGGTAACCAAGCTGATGAGCGCAGCCGGCGTGGTCAACAGCCGGGCACTGAAGAACCCGGAACCCCCGGCCTGCGCCCGGGGAAACTGCGCCGGCAATTGCCGCTGAGCTGCTGCCTCGCTCGGTGATCGTTCCCACGCTCCCGCGTGGGAACGCGCATTTCCCCTCAGCTCCAGTCCGCAATCTCCAGCAGCCCCGGCGCTCCCGCATAGTTCCTCGCACTGGAATAGCGCCAGTGTTCCGGCCGTTCCACATAGCCGCGCCGTACCGGGTTGTGGTGGATGTAGTCCAGCTTCTGGCGCATCACCGCCTCGCTGCACACCAGCTCCGCATGGCTGCCCTCCTGCCAGAACTGGAAATCTCGGTCGTGCTTGTGCGTCTTCTTGCCCGCCCGCAGCCGATCCAGCGCTTGTGCTGCGCCGATGCTTTGCAGGTGCTCGACGATCCGGCGGGCGGTGAAGGACTTGAAGCTGGCCACGCAGCGGGGCAGGTCCCCGGCCTGCGCCAGGTAGTGCAGGTGGTTCTCCATCACCACGTAGCCGTAGAGCCGCAGGCCTTGGTGCTGCTGCTGGTAGCGCCAGCAGCTCAGCAGGATGTCGACCAGGGCGGGGCGGCTGAATAGCGGCAGCCACTCCACCACCGTGCAGGTGAGAAAGTGCGGAAGGTCCGGTTCGGTAATCACATAGCGGCTGCGGCCCATGGGTGCCTCCTTGTACCCCATGCAAGGACGCCGGAGCGTCCGGGCGGGCGTTCCCACGCGGGAGCGTGGGAACGATCAACGATCATTCGATCGGTTCACCGTGCAGAAGCCGATCCCCGACTCCCGATCCCCGATGGCTCCCACGCTCCTGCGTGGGAGCCGGGTGGGTGACGCTTTGCGTCATGGGGCGGGGTGGGATCGATCAAAATGCCTCCCATGCCCGGGTTGGGCTATGATGCGCGCCCCCACGCTCCGCTTGGAACATCAGGCCATCATGTCCGGCAATGCCCTTTATAACGACTTGTCCGGTTATTACGACCTGATGTGCGCCGATATCGACTACCAGGCGCAAAGCCACTGCGTTCACCGGCTGCAGCAACTGTTCGGCAATGGCGGGCGCCGGCATCTTGATCTGGCCTGTGGAACCGGGCCGCATGTCCGCCATTTCATCGATGCCGGCTATTCGGGCAGTGGCCTCGACATCAACCAGCCGATGCTGGACCGCGCCGTCATGCGTTGTCCGGAGGCGCAATTCTCCCGCCAGGATATGTGCGCCTTCACGGTGGACGAGCCGCAGGACCTGATCACCTGCTTTCTGTATTCCATCCATTACAGCGGCGGAATCGACAGGCTGAAGGCATGCATCGCCAGCGCGCACCGTGCACTGGCCGCCAACGGGCTCTTCTGCTTCAACGCGGTCGACAAGCACCGGATCGACAACGCTTCATTCGTGACGCACACCGCACGGCACGATGACGGCCTGTTCCGCTTCAGTTCCGGCTGGAACTACGCCGGCCAGGGCGAGCGGCAGTCGCTCAAACTGCGTATCGAACGAAGCGTGGCGGGCGAAACCCAGGTGTGGCACGACGAACACCCCATGGTCGCGGTGGGCTTCGACGAGTTGCAGACGCTTCTGCAACCGTACTTCGAGGTTCATGTGTTCGAGCATGATTACGAAAAGCTCATTCCCTGGAGCGGAACCTCCGGGAATGCCTTGTTTGTCTGCGTGAAGCGATAAGCCGTTCCAGGCTAGGGGGCTTCTCGCCGCCGCTCGGAGCCGTGCTCTGCGTAGGGTGGAAAACTCGCGCAGCGATTTTCCACCGGGGGAGGTACAGGCTACCTCGCTGAGAGGTTAGCCACAGGTTTACGAAGACAGGGCGTAGGGTGGAAAACCGCGCAGCGTTTTCCACCAGAGCGCTCATTCCCCGTAAGCGCCACGCTCATGCGCTGGCTCGACGCACCAGTCCGTGCGGTAGATACCTGTCGTCACGGCCCGATGAAAGCTCGAATAGGGCCAGTCCACCAGCCGCTTGACGTGGCCGTGTTTCAGCGGGTTGTAGTGGATGTAGTCGAAGTGCCGCTGGTAGTCGAGGTCGTCGCGGATCAGGTGTTCCCAGTAGCGCCGTTGCCAGATGCCGCGTTCGCCACGGGCGGCCTGTGTGGCCGTGCGCGTCTCGTCATCCGGCAGGCGTCTGGAAAAGGCGAATTTGATGACCTTCCAGCGCAGGGCGAAGTCGCTGTCGCCCGGCGGTAGCGTCCACATGCAGTGCATGTGTTCCGGCAGCACCACCCAGGCATCGATGTGGAAGGGATGATGCGCCTTGGTCGCCCGTACCGTGGCGCGCAGCAGGTCCACCTCCCGCACCAGCAGGTCGCTGCGCCGATCGCGCAGGTTCACCGTGAAAAAGTAGGTCGCCCCCGGCACGCGGGCGCGGCGGTAGTTGGACATGGGCTGCCTCCCTGAGCCTCGTGCCTGCCATGGCCATGCTCGGTGGATAAGCGGAGCGTTGTCCACCTTACGGAGCTGATCTTGTGGGCCGCTGCCTGCCTGATTGGTGGACAAGGCTGCGCCGTTGTCCACCCTACGTGGCCGCAACTCCGCGTAGGGTGGAAAACTCGCGAAGCGATTTTCCACCGGGGGCGTCCGGGCTACTCGCTTTATCACTGAAAGCGAGCGGCAATTGCTTGTGATGCCCGGAACCCCTCGACTCGAATAGTAGATGAGCCTTCACGGGAAAAAATTGTATCTGCTACGTCGGAAATTTGTTTTTGTGGTGGAATCCATATACATATAACGGCGCGGCCACGGTAGTCGATGCAGTCGATTGTTCCCAATATGGCTGAGCGCAGGGGTTCGCTCAGTTGAGATTTAGAGAAGTGTCTAACCACTTTTTTCTTATATTCTTCTATGCTGGTCTCAATGTGGTGGGTTTCCCGATCGATGCCAACGACATACCTGTTGCCAACCTTAAGGGGTGGAACTCCGTCGAGTTCTTCGATTCGCTTTGCCTGAGCTTCACTATCCGCAACGCCTATGAAAATGGCTCCAGATGAATTTGGTCCGGCATTTGCGATTCCGCATGCTGTTTCAATTAATCTGTCGAGTAGGGCGTTGTTTAGTAGTCGTTTGTCGTCAAGAGATACAAGTCCTTGTTTGCATTCATAGGTTGCGGTTTCAATTTTTGATCGCCTTAGCGCGTTTTCGAAACGTATCGCTAAGCCAGCCCCTTGATGTGCTATCCCAGGTTGCTGCTCTTCAAAATAGGCTTGTATTAGGCCTTTCGTGACTGCAATGTTTTGTATTCTTGGAGCTGAACGTATTTGTCCTGCGGCGACGTGCAAACGATTTTGGAGGTTTTGTAAAGCGTCCATTATCCCTTGGCTATTGAATGGGGATTTTCCCTCTTTGAAACACAGATCATAGAAAGCCATGAAAATCGCATAGAATCCAGTTTTTATTGGATTTGCTCCGGCATCAGGATGAATTGTTCTGCGCAGTGCGTTTGGCGAGTTGTCAACGAATTCAACGGTTTCTCGGATAACCGATATTGTAGTTGTTATCGCGTTCTTTAGAGCATCAGCACCATAGGCATGGATTTTGACATTGATTGATCGATATGCTTCGGTTTCAAGTGAGTAATATTCGTCGAGAGCTGAACCGCTAAAGCCGAAAGGCTGTTCTTCAAGGATAGATATTGCTAGGTCAGCAAGAAACTGTTCGTCCTCTGCTTCTCTTAGTTGGTTTTTTCTTAGGATCCCTTGCTTGCACCAGAAAGTGTTTTCAGCATGAACCCCCGTATTCGAGGTCGTCGCCATTTATGTCAACGCTTATCTGTGGCATTGCTGATAAGTTTAGGAAGTTTGACGAGGCATCTCCACGTAATTCTGCAGCTACTTCTCGGACGAAATTGGCGAAGGGTGATATTATTCCAGCTTGACGTTTTTCTTGGGCACTCAGTTGTCTTCCGTACGCGTTTATTCGACCAAAGACTTCGTTGACTGCGTTGGGATCTACAGCAGGGAATTCAGTTACCGCAAATGTGTACTCAAGAAGGCGAGCACATGAATGATCGTCTAGTAGCTCTTCAGTGTTTCGCTTTGCTTGGATTTCTCCTCGCTCAGCTAGTTGCTTGGCTCTGGCAAGCTGCTCTACGTTGAAGTATTTTCCATCTATATGGAAATTGTTTTCAATGTAAGAAAATACAGCGTTTAAGCGCTGCATTCCGTCGATAATTTCGAAGCTCTTTATGCCATCTTCGTTGATTGTTGTTGCTAGAAGAATTAAAGGTATTGGGTAGCCTTGTAGAATGCTGTCTATTAGCTTTCTTTTCTCTTCCGTAGTCCAGACGAGTTTGCGCTGGTATTGACGGTTTACTATGAAGTTCCCATCGGTGTATTCGCGATAGGCTTCTTGTATGCTCATTCCTCTTGGTGTGACGCTCATGCTCTAACCTCTGCAGAGTCCATAAAAAGCCCCGCACAAGGCGGGGCTTCGGTCTTTCTACTCGCTGCCCCAAACATTCCTTTCAGGTAAAGCGTTCTGTTTTTCTTTGGAAGTCCGTAGCCAGAATCAATCCCAACTCAACGCCCCCCCAGTCTGATATTCAATGACCCTCGTCTCGAAGAAATTCTTCTCCTTCTTCAGATCCATGATCTCGCTCATCCACGGGAAGGGGTTGGTGGTGCCCGGGTACTGTTCCGGCAGGCCGAGTTGGCTCAGGCGGCGGTTGGCGATGAACTTGAGGTAGTCCTCCATCATCGCGGCGTTCATGCCGAGCACGCCGCGGGGCATGGTGTCGCGGGCGTATTCGATTTCCAGCTGGGTGCCCTGGAGGATCATCTGGGTCGCTTCGTCCTTCATCTCGGCGTCCCACAGGTGCGGGTTCTCGATCTTGATCTGGTTGATCATGTCGATGCCGAAGTTCAGGTGCATGGACTCGTCGCGGAGGATGTACTGGAACTGCTCGGCGGTGCCGGTCATCTTGTTGCGACGGCCCATGGAGAGGATCTGGGTGAAGCCGCAATAGAAGAAGATGCCTTCCAGCACGCAGTAGTAGGCGATCAGGTTGCGCAGCAGCTGGCGGTCGGTTTCCGGGGTGCCGGTGTCGAAGGTCGGGTCGGAGATCGAGCGGGTGTACTTGAGGCCCCAGGACGCCTTTTTCGCGACGCTCGGGATCTCATGGTACATGTTGAAGATCTCGCCCTCGTCCATGCCCAGCGATTCGATGCAGTACTGGTAGGCGTGGGTGTGGATGGCTTCCTCGAAGGCCTGGCGCAGGATGTACTGGCGGCACTCGGGGTTGGTGATCAGGCGGTATACGGCCAGCGCCAGGTTGTTGGCGACCAGCGAGTCGGCGGTGGAGAAGAAGCCGAGGTTGCGCATGACGATGCGCCGCTCGTCCTCGGTCAGGCCGTCCTGGCTCTTCCACAGGGCGATGTCGGCGTTCATGTTGACTTCCTGCGGCATCCAGTGGTTGGCGCAGCCGTCGAGGTACTTCTGCCAGGCCCAGTCGTACTTGAAGGGGACGAGCTGGTTGAGGTCGGCACGGCAGTTGATCATGCGCTTCTCGTCGACGCGCACGCGCGCCGCTGCGCCTTCGAGGTCTTCCAGGCCTTCGCGCACGTCCAGTTCGTTGAGGGCGGCCTTGGCGCGGGCCACTGCGTCGGAGTCGTCGGCGGTGACGGCGCGGGCCTCGTGGGCGGCGGCATCGCCGACGCTGTCCAGGCGCTCCAGGCTCATGGCAGCCTGCGGTTGCGCGGCAGCGGCCGGCTTGGCGGCGGCGCCTTCTTCGGGTTGATCGAATTCGTCCCAGCTGAGCATGGCGGGTTCTCCTGGTCGGGACCGGGCGGGCCGGTCGGTGCAAGTCGGATGGCCTCCCGCGATGGACGGGAGGCGCGGAATTTGGGGGAGCGGGGCGTTGGCTTCGCCTTCTCCCTGGCCCTCTCCCTTGGGGGAGAGGGCGTCGAAGTCAGTCATCTCCGTACCAGCGCGAAGCTGAGCGAGTGAGCGCTAGGCGCCGGGTTGCCCGGCCCCGGGAGCGTACTGAAGTACGTGACCGGGGGCGGGCGGGCCGGCAACAACGCGGGCGCCGCTCAGATTCGTGCGGCACCTGTCACTGACAAGCTTCGCAGTCGGGGTTGTCGATGGAGCACGCCTGCGGCACCGGCGCCGGCTGGGGCTCGGCGGCGGACAGGCTCTCGTCTACACCTGCGGACACGGCGTTGAGCTTGCCGGTGGTGATGGTCGACTTCTCGGCGCTGGTGGCGGCCAGGGCGCGGAGGTAGTAGGTGGTCTTCAGGCCACGGAACCAGGCCATGCGGTAGGTCACGTCGAGCTTCTTGCCCGAGGCGCCGGCGATGTACAGGTTCAGCGACTGCGACTGGTCGATCCACTTCTGCCGGCGGCTGGCGGCCTCGACGATCCACTTGGTCTCCACCTCGAAGGCGCTGGCGTAGAGGTCCTTGAGGTCCTGCGGGATGCGCTCGATGTGCTGCACGGAGCCGTCGTAGTACTTGAGGTCGTTGACCATCACCGGATCCCACAGGTCGCGCGCCTTGAGGTCGTGGACCAGGTAGGGGTTGATCACGGTGAACTCGCCGGAGAGGTTCGACTTCACGTAGAGGTTCTGGTAGGTCGGCTCGATGGACTGCGACACGCCGGTGATGTTGGCGATGGTCGCGGTCGGCGCAATGGCCATGATGTTGGAGTTGCGCATGCCCTGCTTCACGCGCTCGCGCAGCGGCGCCCAGTCGAAGGTACTGCTGCGGTCAACCTCGATGTACTTGGCGCCGCGCTGCTCGGTGAGGATGTCCAGCGAGTCCAGCGGCAGGATACCCTTGGACCACAGGGAGCCGTCGAAGGTGGAGTAGGCGCCGCGCTCCTCGGCCAGGTCGCAGGAGGCCTGGATGGCATAGTAGCTGATGGCTTCCATCGACTGGTCGGCGAAGGCGATGGCCGCGTCGGAGCCGTAGGGGAGGTGCTGCAGGTACAGCGCGTCCTGGAAGCCCATGATGCCGAGGCCGACCGGGCGGTGCTTGAGGTTGGAGTTGCGCGCCTGGGGCACCGAGTAGTAGTTGATGTCGATGACGTTATCCAGCATGCGCACAGCAGTCTTCACGGTGCGCGCCAGTTTCTCGACATCCAGCTTGCCGTCGGCGATGTGGTTGACTAGGTTCACCGAGCCTAGGTTGCACACGGCGATTTCGTCGGCGCTGGTGTTCAGGGTGATCTCGGTGCACAGGTTGGAGCTGTGCACGACACCGACGTGCTGCTGCGGGCTGCGCAGGTTGCACGGGTCCTTGAAGGTCAGCCAGGGGTGGCCGGTCTCGAACAGCATCGAGAGCATCTTGCGCCACAAGTCCTTGGCGGCGATGGTCTTGAACAGCTTGAGCTTGCCGTACTGGGTCAGCGCCTCGTAGTACTCGTAGCGCTCCTCGAAGGCCTTGCCGGTGAGGTCGTGCAGGTCCGGCACGTCGGACGGGGAGAACAGGGTCCAGGGGCCGTCCTCGAACACCCGCTTCATGAACAGGTCGGGAATCCAGTTGGCGGTATTCATGTCGTGGGTGCGGCGGCGGTCGTCGCCGGTGTTCTTGCGCAGTTCGAGGAACTCCTCGATGTCCAGGTGCCAGGTCTCCAGGTAGGAGCAGACCGCGCCCTTGCGTTTCCCTCCTTGATTGACCGCTACGGCCGTGTCGTTGACCACCTTGAGGAACGGCACGACGCCCTGGCTCTTGCCGTTGGTGCCCTTGATGTAGGAACCGAGCGCGCGCACCGGGGTCCAGTCGTTGCCCAGGCCGCCGGCGAACTTGGACAGCATGGCGTTGTCGTGGATGGCGCTGTAGATGCCGGAGAGGTCGTCCGGCACCGTGGTCAGGTAGCAGGAGGACAACTGTGGGCGCAGGGTGCCGGCGTTGAACAGGGTCGGCGTGGAGGCCATGTAGTCGAAGGACGACAGCAGGTTGTAGAACTCGATGGCGCGCGCTTCCTTCTGCGGCTCCTCGATGGCCAGGCCCATGGCGACGCGCATGAAGAACACCTGCGGCAGCTCGAAGCGGATGCCGCCCTTGTGCAGGAAGTAGCGGTCGTAGAGGGTCTGCAGGCCGAGGTAGGTGAACTGCTGGTCGCGCTCGTGATCGATCGCGGCGCCCAGTCGGGCCAGGTCATAGCCCTGCAGTTTCGGGTCGAGCAATTCGAACTCGATGCCTTTCTCGACGTACACCGCCAGGGCCTTGGCGTAGAGGTCGGCCATCTCGTGGTGGGTGGCGGACTCGGCGACGCCGAGGAAGCCCAGGGCTTCGGCGCGCAGGGTGTCCATCAACAGGCGCGCGGTGACGTAGGAGTAGTTCGGCTCGCGCTCGACCAGGGTTCGCGCGGTCATCACCAGGGCGGTGTTGACGTCCTTCTCGGCCACGCCGTCGTAGAGGTTCTTCAGGGTTTCCTTCTGGATCAGCCCGCCATCGACCTCGGCCAGGCCCTCGCAGGCCTCGCCGATGATGGTGTCCAGGCGACCCATGTCCAGCGGGACGAGGACGCCGTCGGCGCGGGCGACGCGGATGCTCGGGTGCGGCTGGGCGACTTCCTGGACGGCGGCGGCGCGCTTGCGCTCCTGGGTGCGGGCTTCGCGGTAGATCACGTAGTCGCGGGCGACCTTGTGCTCGCCGGCGCGCATCAGCGCCAGTTCCACCTGGTCCTGGATCTCCTCGATGTGGATGGTGCCGCCGGAGGGCATGCGCCGCTTGAAGGTGGTGCTGACCTGCTCGGTCAGGCGGGCGACGGTTTCATGGATGCGCGACGAGGCGGCGGCGGTGCCGCCTTCCACTGCGAGAAACGCCTTGGTGATGGCCACGGTGATCTTGTCGTCGGTGTAGGCAACGACGGTGCCGTTGCGCTTGATCACACGCAGCTGGCCGGGCGCGGTGGCGGCCAGATCCGGGGTCGACTCAGCGGCCTGCGGTGCGCCGGGCGACTGGTTTTCGCGAGTGGCGTCGATATGCATGAAGGTCCTCCATTTTGAAAAGTGTCTGCTTGGGCGCCTGACGCAGCGATCCGCCCACCGCTGGCCCCGGTGTGGGTGGCGACGGATGGATGGCTGCGGCAGGCGTCCTCCTGGTCGGTCGAAAATGGTTTCGCTGTTTGCGCCTGAACCACAATATCTAGTGTATGCGCTGCTGGCGGCATACTCCCTGAGCCCGACGCGTACCCTGCGCCGAAAGCAATTCCAGCCGCATGGGCGGCTGGCTGAGCATGAATCTGTCGGTGTGGGAGATCGGGCGGAAAAGTCCCCGAACTGGAATTCCCAGAGGGCTTGCGAAGTGGCCGGCTCCCGGTCTATATCCCTATATGTAGGGGTCTGGCTTGGTTGCGATACAAGATAGTGCGCTGCCGGGACCAATGCAAGGCGGAGCGATGGGGGTAACCTGTGGATAAAGTGTGAGTCTTTTGTGGGTGGCAGGAGGGTATTTTGGCGCAGGCCGCGCCATGCTTGGCTCAGGCCGTTTGTAGCCGGTGCAGAGGAATTCGCCGGGCTGGAAAAGGATTTTTGGACTGTGAGCGGAAACACAATATCTTGTGTTTTTCGTTTTCTCTGTCATGGGCTGAAAAGTTTGGCGAGATGCCAGATCCGTTTTTCGTCGATCCGTTCACCACCCTCCCGCGGGGAACTCTGCACGGATTTCTCAGCGGAAGGATTCGACAGGAATGGCGACCAAGGTGAGCAGGCGTTCGCCTTCACGGACGAACTGGCCCTCCAGAAGGCTGCCGGTCGGCCACTCCGGGCCGAGGTCGGTGAGCAGGCGCAGGCGGGCCTCTCCGGCGGAATTCCAGTCGAGCAGTTCGGCGTGCTCGAAGTAGAAGCGCCGGCGGACCAGCGGATAGAGCGCCTTGAACAGGCTTTCCTTGAGGGAGAAGGTCAGGCTGGTCAGCCAGGCCTGCTCCTCATGTGTGCAGCCGGGCAGGCGGCGCCGTTCGGCGGGGGTGAGGATCTGTTCGGCCAGGCGCCGGGCGCGTTCGGCCGGGAGCAGGGTTTCCGTATCCAGCCCCAGTCCGCGCCAGGTGCCGGCATGGCCGACGAGGGCGGCGGCCCAGCCGGCGCCGTGGGTGATCGAGCCAACCACCCCGGCGGGCCACTGGGGCGCGTGGTCCTCGCCGACCGCCGGTACGCCAGGGATGCCGGTCAGCCGCTGCAGTGCGGCGCGCGCGCAGAGGCGTCCGGCCAGGTATTCCGCCTGGCGCTTGGCCACGCCGCGTACCGGGGCGATGCCGCAGGCGGCGAAGTCGGCGGCTCGCAGCAGGCTCGGGTCGAAGCGGGCGCTGTGCAGTACGGTGCCGGACAGTGCCAAAGGCAGCGGCCAGCGCTCGCTCGTTTCGCTCAGGCAGGGGGGTAGGGGACTGAAGATGGGCATCGGGGTATTGTGCCGTGGACGGCACTGTGCGGGTAGAGGGCCGGCCTCACCTCGCGTAGGCGCCAAGGGGACGCCCGAGCTCTTGCCGGCGATGCTTTCATGGAGCCTTGATCGCCAGCAGGCTGGCTCCTGAAAATATTCAACATATTGATTTTTAATGATTTTTTCGTTTTGTTGAAAACCGCGCAGCGTTTTCCACCACTGGCATCGTCGCGGTCAAGGCCGTTCCCACAGGCGCCGGGGGGGTCACTTGAACAGCTGCTTGAGGAGGGCTTGCATGTCGGCCCAGGAGCGTTCGTCGGCTTCCTTCTGGTAGCCGAGGTCGAGGCCGTGACCGGCGTGGGCATCGGCGTCGGGGTTGGTGAAGCTGTGTTTGGCGCCGGGGTAGCGGTTGAACTGGTAGTCGGCGCCGGCCTGCTCCATCTCCCGTTTGAATTTGGCGATATCCTGATCGCTGACGAAGCTGTCGGCCTCGCCATGGGCGACCAGCACATGGGCCTTGACGCTGCCGGGGGTAGCCGGTGTCGTGGTGGCGAGGCTGCCATGGAAGCTGACCACGCCGGCCAGCGGCACGCCCTGGCGGGCCATGTCCAGCACCACCCGGCCTCCGAAGCAGTAACCGATCGCGGCGAGCCGCTGGCTGTCGGTCTGCGGCTGGGCCTTGAACAGCTCTAGACCGGCGAGGAAGCGTGCCTTGGCGTTCTCGGCATTGGCCGTGGCAGCCTGCATGAAGGCCTTGGCGTCGGCCGGGTGCCGGGTGTTCTTGCCCTGGCCGTACATGTCGATGGCCAGGGCGCTGTAGCCGAGGCCGGCGAGGTCGCGGGCGCGGCGCTTGGCGTAGTCGTTCAGTCCCCACCATTCGTGCACGACCATGATGCCGGGACGCCGGCCTTCGATGGCGTCGTCGTAGGCGTAGTAGCCCACCAGGGGCGTGCCGTCGGCGCTCCGGTAGGTCAGCTCGCGGGTCTGGATCTCCGCCAGACTGGCAGTGCTGAAGGCCAGCAGAAGCAGGCCGGGCAGGTAGTGACGCATGCCGATTTCTTCCTTTTCGTTGCTCATGGCGATGGTTGCTCCAGGCCTGGCCGGCATCTGGCGAAATCTCGCCTCCGGGCCGGCGGTTATTCGCCTTTGCGGGCGTCTTACAGACGCCTGCCTGTTTTTTAACTTATTGATTTAAAAGTATATAACTGCATTTTGTGCGGACTGGCATATGCATTGCCTTACAAACTGGATAACCCCCCGCCCGCGGGGATTACAAGAATCTCCCCGGAGGAGGGAGGTACCCAGTCTGGTGGCGTCTACATCCAGGAAGGAGGTCAGATGTCGCTTGTGAGGACCTTGCAAATGTCCAATGAAAAACAACCCCTCTACAAGAGTCTGTACGTTCAGGTGCTGGTGGCCATCGCCGTCGGCATCGCGCTGGGGCATTTATATCCGGAAACCGGAGAGGCGATGAAGCCGCTGGGTGACGGCTTCGTCAAGCTGATCAAGATGGCCATCGCCCCCATCATCTTTTGTACCGTGGTCAGCGGCATCGCCGGCATGCAGGACATGAAGGCGGTCGGCAAGACCGGCGGCATCGCGCTGCTGTACTTCGAGATCGTCTCCACCGTGGCCTTGGTGATCGGCCTGGTGGTGATCAACCTGGCGCAGCCGGGGGCCGGCATGCATGTCGATGTCTCGACCCTGGATGCCAGCAGCATCGCGGCTTATGCCACGGCCGGCGAGGGCCAGAGCACCGTGGGCTTCCTGCTCAACGTGATCCCCGGCACCGTGGTCGGCGCCTTCGCCAACGGTGACATTCTCCAGGTACTGTTCTTCTCGGTGATCTTCGCCTTCGCCCTGCAGCGCCTGGGCGACTATGGCCGGCCGGTGCTGGAGTTCATCGACCGCATCGCCCACGTGATGTTCGGCATCATCAACATGATCATGAAGGTCGCGCCCATCGGTGCCTTCGGCGCCATGGCCTTCACCATCGGCAAGTACGGCGTCGGTTCGCTGGTGCAGCTGGGCCAGCTGATGCTGTGCTTCTACATCACCTGCGTGTTCTTCGTCCTGGTGGTGCTCGGTGGTATCGCCCGCGCCAACGGTTTCAACATCCTGCGCTTCATCCGCTACATCCGCGAGGAGCTGCTGATCGTGCTCGGCACCTCGTCCTCCGAGTCGGTGCTGCCGCGCATGCTGAAAAAGATGGAGAAGCTCGGCTGCCATAAGTCAGTGGTCGGCCTGGTGATTCCGACCGGCTACTCTTTCAACCTCGACGGCACCTCGATCTACCTGACCATGGCCGCGGTGTTCATCGCCCAGGCCACCGATACACCGATGGACCTGACCCAGCAGCTCACCCTGCTGGCGGTGCTGCTGGTCGCCTCCAAGGGCGCGGCGGGCGTCACCGGCAGCGGCTTCATCGTGCTGGCCGCGACCCTGTCGGCGGTCGGCCATGTGCCGGTGGCCGGTCTGGCGCTGATCCTCGGCATCGACCGCTTCATGTCCGAAGCCCGTGCCCTGACCAACCTGATCGGCAACGGTGTGGCCAGCGTGGTGGTGGCCAAGTGGGTCGGCCAACTGGACAGCGAGCAGATGCAGCGCGAACTGAGCAGTCAGGGCGTGGCGGCTACCGCTGAAGCGCCGGCCGAGCCGGCCGTTCTGGTCACAGAAGACGCTGCTCGCCGCTGAACTCCAGCACTGCCCGGCAACGCCGACACAGGTAGCGGCGACCGCGCAGCACCAGCGAATGGCGCTGCGCGGTGAACGGAAACTCACCGGCCGGGCACAGGCAGCGGTACAGGTAGTGGATCGCGCGGCGGCGCTGCACGGCATAGTCGTGGCAGCGCTTCGCCGGCAGTTCGTAGACCTCCTGCATGATCCGCTGCCACTCTCCCCCATGGGGCCGGATTTCCGCCCCGAACCGCTGATAGGCGATCAGGTGCGCCACTTCGTGGGCCACCGTCTGCCTCAGGAAGTCCTCACGGTTCTCCTGGTACAGCTGGGCGTTGAAGCGCAACAGGTTTTCCCGCGGATATGCTATTCCCGCCTTCTGTCCACGCAGCTGCAAACTGACCTGCGGGCGCGCGAAACTGTGCTCGAAGAAGGCTTCGGCCTGGCGGAAGCAGGCGTCGACGCGGGCAAGGATGGATTCGGGCATGGGGCGTACCTCCTGTATGCGCCATTATGCCGAAAGCCAAGCGACGGTCAGGGATGTTTTCTCCAGCTCGCCGTCTGTCAGTCCCGTCCCGCCGAGGCTTCCACCGGGCGTTCGCTGCGGGTGGGATAGCTCCGCTCAATGCCGGTGCGCTCATGGTTTGGCTGCAGCAAGTACTGCCAGAACAGCAGGATCGTCAGCAGCATCAGCAGGCCCACGCCCCATATCGAGGTGGCGTAGAGAAGGCTTCGCGTCGACCAGGCTCCTCGGCCGACGAAGGTGGTGCCGATGAACAGGGATACTGCTGGGATCAGGCTGAGCAACAGCAGGTGGGGCAGGTAGTGCAGGCCGTTGTGGTCTTCTTCCTGGCAAATCTCCCGCCAGATCTGCTCTGGGTGGCTGATCAGTTGACGGGCGTGCAGGGTCATGTGAGCCCCCATCGTCTGGGAAAACAGCACCGATCTGATTTAGACGCCTGTTCGGCGGAGGGTTCGCCTCTTTGGCCGAACGATTCCCGACGCAGAGACGCCGAGGCAGCCTTTAAGAAGGCGGCCTCGCGGTTGCGGATGAAGGACTGTGCGGTCAACTGATATACATTGGACCTGCGCCGAGTCCCCAGAAGATCACCGAGACCCCGATCATCGCCACCAGCACCACCAGGCCGACGGCGAGCACCGAGCTGGAGAACAGGAAACCCTCCTCGCGGGGGATGTTCATGAAGGTCGGCAACCCGACGTAGAGCAGGTAGGTCGTGTAGCAGACGGCCAGGGTGCCGACCATCATGGCCAGCCACAGGTTGGGGTAGACCGCCGCCAGTCCGCCGACGAACAGGGGGGTCGCGTTATAGGCGGCGAACACGATGCATTGCGTCAGGCTCGGGCTGGCATCGTAGGTGCGCGCCATCCAGTGGATGAAGCCGCCCATCACCGCCACCCCGGTGAGCATCGCCAGGTAGGTCATGATGCTCATCTGCAGCGCGCTGGCCGCAGTCAGCCTGACCGGCTCGCCGCCGGCCACGCTCCAGCCGATCTGGGTTGTGCCGATGAAGGCCGAGACGGCAGGAATTGCCGCCAGGAACAGGATATGGGTGAGATACAGGTGGCTGATGCTTTCCTCTTCGCCACGGATTTCCTGCCATTCCTTATCGGGATGGGCGAACAGCCCCCAGACGTGGTTGATCATGCCAGCTCTCCTTTTTATTTTAAGGGCCGCTCCAGACTGCCCCTCGCGCATGCGGCAGGTTCCGACCCGGCCTCGCGACCTTGCAGCCAGAGTATAGAAGTCGCCTGAAAGCCGCGCAGAGCGTGGTTTTAGAGTAATCTGCTCTTTCTGTGGAAAAGGTGATAACGCGATAGTATTACAGTCCGCCGACAGTGGGCCGGGAACGCCTTGCGCCGCAGGGGGCGAAGGTGGCGGGCTGGGGCTCAACGCCCTTTGCGCGTAAAATGCCGGCCTTTCGTACTTCGCGGATTCACAGAGCATCATGGGCACCCTTTCGGTCAATCAGAACAAGCTGCAGAAGCGCCTGCGCCGCCTGGCCGGCGAAGCGGTCACCGACTTCAACATGATCGAGGAGGGCGACAAGGTGATGGTCTGCCTGTCCGGCGGCAAGGACAGCTACACCATGCTCGACGTGCTGCTCTACCTGCAGAAGGTGGCGCCGATCCGCTTCGAGATCGTCGCGGTGAACATGGACCAGAAGCAGCCGGGCTTTCCCGAGGGCGTGTTGCCCGCATACCTGCAGTCCATCGGCGTCGACTACCACATCATCGAGAAGGACACCTACTCGGTGGTCAAGGAGAAGATCCCCGAGGGCAAGACCACCTGCTCGCTGTGCTCGCGCCTGCGCCGCGGCACCCTCTACACCTTCGCCGACCAGATCGGTGCGACCAAGATGGCCCTGGGGCATCATCGCGACGACATCCTCGAGACTTTCTTCCTCAACCTGTTCTACGGTGGCACCTTGAAGGCCATGCCGCCCAAGCTGCTCTCCGACGACGGCCGCAACGTGGTGATCCGCCCGCTGGCCTACTGCAGTGAGACGGACATCGAGGCCTACGCGCGGCTGAAGGAGTTCCCGATCATCCCCTGCAACCTCTGTGGCTCCCAGGAGAACCTGCAGCGCCAGGTGGTCAAGGAGATGCTGCGCGAGTGGGAGCGCCAGTCGCCGGGGCGCACCGAGATCATGTTCCGCGCCCTGCAGAACGTGCATCCCTCGCAGCTGGCCGACCGCAAGCTGTTCGACTTCGTCGGTCTGCGTATCGACGAAAACGCCACGCCGCGCTTCGTCGATGTAATGAGCCTCTGATCCGCTCTGCGAAAACTGCCAAGGACTGCCCATGCGCGACTACCGATGGTTGCACCAATATTGCCTGAACCGCTTCGGCTCGGCCGCCGCGCTGGAGGCGCAGCTGCCGCAGCCGAAGAGCGCCGAGGAACTGCGCGCCATCCCGGACGACCGCTATTTGTCGCTGATCAGCCTGCGGATCTTCCGTGCCGGCCTCAAGCACAGCCTGGTGGACGCCAGGTGGCCGGCGTTCGAAGAGGCGTTCTTCGGCTTCGATCCACACAAGGTGGTGTTGATGGGCGCTGAGCATCTGGAGCGGCTGATGCAGGATGCGCGGCTGATCCGTCATCTGGCCAAGCTTGAGAGCGTGCCGCGCAATGCCCGCTTCGTGCTGGAGGTGGCGGAGGAGAAGGGCAGCTTTGGCGCACTGATCGCCGATTGGCCGGTCGGCGACATCGTCGGCCTGTGGAAATACCTGGCCAGGCACGGCAACCAGCTCGGCGGGCTGTCGGCGCCGCGCCTGCTGCGCATGGTCGGCAAGGACACCTTCATCCCCACCGACGACGTGGTTGCCGCGCTCAAGGCCCAGGGCATCGTCGACAAGGCGCCTGGCAGCCAGAAGGACCTGGCCGCGGTGCAGGCCGCCTTCAACCGCTGGCAGGCCGAAAGCGGCCGGCCGCTGTCCCAGCTGTCGGTGATGCTCGCCCACACAGTGAATCATTGACGGTGCGCCGCCGCGCCGGCTGGCGGGGAATGCGACCGAAGGTCTTTTCCATCCGGCGGCCCTGGGCTTCACTGAGTCGGGCATTGTTTGGCAAGGGCGGACAGGGATTGTGTTCCGCCTGAAGGAGGCTGTATGGACGATACCATCGAGCGGATCGCCGAGGCGCTGCGGCGGGCCGAGCGCATCCTGATCATCAGCGGGGCCGGGCTTTCCGCCGACTCCGGCCTGCCCACCTATCGCGGCCTCGGCGGCCTCTACAACGGCAGCACGGCGGAAGGCCTGCCGATCGAGGCGGCGCTGTCCGCCAGTATGCTGCGGCACAACCCGGCGCTGTGCTGGAGGTACCTCGCCGAGCTGGGCCGGGCCTGCCTGGCGGCCCGGCCCAACGCCGGCCACGAGGCCATCGCCGAGCTGCAGCGGCGCAAGCCCGGCTGCTGGGTGCTGACTCAGAACATCGACGGCTATCACCGCGCGGCCGGCTCGCCGCCGGAGCGGCTGATCGAGATTCACGGCGAGCTGGCGCCGCTGTATTGCCAAGCCTGCGGGACGCGCAGCGAGGCCTTGGCCGAACACCTGGAGCGGCCGCTGCCGCCGCGCTGTGCGCAGTGCGGCGGGGTGCTCCGCCCGCCGGTGGTGCTGTTCGAGGAAATGCTCCCCGAGGGCGCCTGCCAGACCCTCGCCGAACAGCTCGCCCGAGGCTTCGATGCGGTGCTGGCGGTGGGCACCACGGCGAGCTTTCCCTATATCGTCGAGCCGGTCCTGTGCACCTGGCAGACCGGCGGCTTCACCGCGGAAATCAATCCGCAACGGACCGATCTCAGCGACATCGTGGATATCCATCTGCCTGGGCGGGCATCGCAGGTTCTGCCGGCTCTGGTGGGCCGCCTTTCCCGCGGCTGACTGCGCCGTTCCCATCGCCGCCTCCGCCTGGCCGGATACACGGAGGCAGGTCGGGGCGACGGCGAAAACGCGGTCGTGATCGCAAGAAGGTTTGCGACTCGTTGTCGCAGGAAAAGCCCACGCCGGCCGCACCACAATGCCCCTGCGAAGACTCCGTAGGGATCCGGAGCCATGCTGGATCCCCCGGAAACCCTGGGTTCCATGGGGTTTTCGAGTGCCGCCTGGCAATGTCTGGAATGCGACATTGCCTGCGCGGCGAGCGCCTGGAAACGCCTCTTTTGTCACAATTCGCACAAGGGGGATTTGTAACTCACTCTCATCACAGGCATATTCGCCCGCCATTAGACCTTTAGATAAGCTTTTGCCCATGCTGAGTCGTCTCGCCACCCTCGTGCCCCTGGCCCTCGCCATCTTCCTGACCGGCTGTGCAGGGCAGGCACCGCAGCAGGATATGTCCGTCCCGCAGCGAGTATTCCTGATCCAGGAGCCCAGCCACGAGGATCTGGCGGCGCCGAACGACGGCTACCGTCTCCCGGCCCTGGCCGACGACATCCTGGTGCGCGGTTTCGGTCTGCTCGGCACGCCCTACCGCTACGGTGGCAGCTCGGAGGCCACCGGCTTCGACTGCAGCGGCTTCATCGGCTACCTGTTCCGCGAAGAGGCGGGCATCAAGCTGCCGCGTTCGACCCGCGAGATGATCTCCCTCGATGCCCCCCGCGTGGCCCGCAGTGAGCTGGCCCCCGGCGACCTGATCTTCTTCAACAACCGCGGCCGCGGTCGGGTCAACCATGTTGGTGTCTACATCGGCAACGGCCGTTTCCTCCATTCGGCCAGCCGCCGCAGCGGTGGCGTGCGGGTGGACAGCCTGAACGATGGCTACTGGAGTGCCAGCTACCTGCAGGCCAAGCGTGCCTTGGTGCTGGCGCTCCACAACGACGTGCAGCCGGAGCAATCTACATCGGCCAAGCGTTCCCTGGTGCTGGCATCCCACAACGATTGAGTAACTGTCTTTCGGCTTCGACAAGGCCCGATTCCGGCAACGTGATCGGGCCTTTTCATTGGGGCCAGGCGCGGCTGCTTGCGCGAGGTGCCTCGTGCCGGCAGAGTAAGGTCGATCCGACAACCGGACTGTCGCCCATGCCCGCTCAGGCCCGCCTAGCCCTGGTCCTTGTCGCCGCGCTGCTCGCGGCCTGTTCCTCTCGTTCTCCCACGCCCGATACCCCGCCCGACGGCGGCCGCCCTTCGCCGGCGGCGGAGGACGTGCTGGTCCGTGCCCTTGGACTGGTCGGCACGCCCTATCGCTGGGGCGGCAACACCCCGGATTCCGGTTTCGACTGCAGCGGGTTGATCGGCTATGTCTACCGCGAGGCGGCGGGCATCCGCCTGCCGCGCTCGACCCGCAAGATGATCGCCATGGGCGCGCCCAGCGTGCGTCCCGAGGCCTTGCACAGCGGCGACCTGGTGTTCTTCGCCACCGACGGCGGCCGCCGGGCCAGCCATGCCGGCATCTATGTGGGCGAGGGGCGTTTCGTGCATGCGCCTTCCCGTGGAGGTACGGTGCGCCTGGACAGGCTGGCCGATGGCTACTGGCACAGCCGCTATCTGGGGGCCAGGCGCGTGCTTCGCGCCGTGCCCGTGGCGCGTCAGCCCTGACCGATCGGATTAACAGAGCAGGCCGTTAGGCCAGCCCGGCGAGCCAGTCGCGCAGCACCTGCTGCCCGCAGCGGCGCAGCTCTTCCCCCGCGTCCTTTGCCTGTCGGCGGATCTCCACCGGATCCACCTTGGCGGCAGAGAGTTCTGCCGCATGGCCGATCAGCCACTGTTCGATCCGGGCGGGATCGGCTTCAAGATGAAACTGCAGGCCCAGTACGGTATTGCCGAGCATGAACGCCTGGTTCGGGCAGATGTCGGTTCGGGCGAGGCGGGTGGCGCCCGGCGGCAGTTCGAACATGTCGCCATGCCAGTGCAGCACGGTGCCGTTGTCGCCCAGATGGCCGATACAGCTCGCGGTGCCCTCCGCCGTCAGCCGGAGGCTGGCGAAGCCGATTTCCTTGACGCCCATCGGCGCGACCTTGGCCCCCAGGGCGCGGGCGATCAACTGGGCGCCCAGGCAGATGCCGAGCAGGGGCTTGCCGCAGCGCAGTCGCCTGGCAAGCAGCTCCAGCTCCGCCAGCAGGAAGGGGTAGGTGGCCTCGTCGTAGGCACCGATGGGCGCGCCGAGGACCACCAGCAGCTCGGGTGACTCGACATCCAGCGCGGCCAGTTCACTGGTGGACATGATCCCGGGGTCGACATAACGGATGTGATAGCCGGCCTCCTCGAGCACGGGTGCGAAGACGCCGAGATCCTCGAAGGCGACGTGGCGGATGGCGATGACGGTTTTCATTCCTGTACCGGTTCCAGGTTGTGGGTGTAGGAAGGCACCCTATGCCAAGGGCCCGATGGCTGTCGAGATGGCCGGGCTTCACGACGATTCCCAGGCTGGCCCGCGAAGGCACAGTCACCCGCCACCCCTTCCACTCCAGGAGCTTCTACATGCACGACACCATCCCTGATCTCGCTCGCCGCCTGCGCAACTGCAGCCGGTTGGCGATCTTCACCGGCGCCGGGGTGGCCGCCGAGGGTGGCATTCCGACTTCGGCCGCGGATCTGCCGTTTCTGGCCAAGCGCCGCGGCGCCTTCGTGGTCGAGATCAACCCGCAGCCGACCCCGCTCAGCCGGCACGCCGACCTCTGCCTGCACGGCCCGGCCGGCAGCATCCTGCCGTCGCTGCTGGCCGCTCTGGGGGGCTGAGCGCCTGCACCGGCATCATGAGTGGATCTCATGACGCCGGGCAATTCGTCTCATTGTGCCCGGCCGGCGTTTCCACTACCCTGCGCGCCTCGCTTCAGGTGCCCTTCGCACGAAGGGTGAAACAGGGAAGCCGGTGCGTTCCGCGATGATCCGCGGCACAAGGCCGGCGCTGCCCCCGCAACGGTAGACGAGTCGCGAAACCGCCGTAAGGCCACTGTGTCCCGCATGGGCATGGGAAGGCGTGGTTTCGGAAGCTGCAGCATCACGCCGCACTTCGCTCGTGAGCCCGGAGACCGGCCTGTCGCGATCCATGGCGGCGTGGAGGGCGCTGCGGGCTGGCGGGCCTTCCCGGTTCGCTGTCTGTTCGAGTTCTCCGCCTGCTTTCGCAGCCTTCAGGCCGTGCGGGTGGCGCGGCGGAGAACCCATCTTGATTCGCAAGCCCAGTTTCGGGCCGGCGGCGTTCGCGCTGCTGTGCCTCTTTTCCCTTTCCCCGGCCCAGGCGGCCGACGACTCCCTCGCCCTCGACGCGACGGTGGTGACCGTCGCACGCAACGCCCAGACCCTGCGCGACAGCCTCGCCGCGGTGAGCCTGATCGAGCGCGACGACATCGAGCGCAGCCAGGCGCAGTCGGTGCCGGAGCTGCTCAAGCGGGTGCCGGGGGTGTCCATCGCCAACAACGGCGGGCCGGGCAAGAACACCTCCGTTTACCTGCGTGGCACCGAGTCCGACCATGTGCTGGTGCTGATCGACGGCGTGCGCGTCGGCTCGGTGACCACCGGCACCGCCGCCTGGCAGGATTTGCCGGTGGAGATGATCGAGCGCATCGAGGTGGTGCGCGGACCGCGCTCCAGCCTGTACGGCTCGGAGGCCATCGGCGGGGTGATCCAGATCTTCACCCGCAAGGGGGGCGATGGCGCGCCCAAACCCTTCTTCTCCGCCGGCTACGGTACCCACGACACCTACACCGGTAGCGGCGGGGTTTCCGGCGGCAACGCGCACGGCTGGTACAGTCTCGCCCTGAGCAGCGAGGACACCGATGGCATCAGCGCGAAGAGCCCCGGGACCAGCGGCTACGAGAACGACGCCGACGGCTACCGCAACCACTCCGCCGCGCTGCGCGCCGGCTGGCGCTTCGACAACGGCCTGGAGCTGGAGGGCACCTTTCTGCGCGCCAAGTCGCACAACGACTACGACCAGGTGAACCGCCGTGGCACCGCCGGTTTCTCCGCCAATGCCGACGGCGAGCAGAGCGTGGTCAGCGGCCGCGCCCGCTTCAGCCCGCTGGCGTTCTGGCAGGTCAGCCTGCAGGCCGGACGAAACGAGGACAAGTCCGACACCTACCAGGACGGCGGCTTCTACTCGCGCTTCGACAGCCGCCGCGACAGCGCCAGCTGGCAGAACGACCTGACCCTGGCCGAAGGCCACATCCTCACCCTGGGCGTCGACTACCAGCGCGAGGAGGTCAACGGCACCACCGACTACGACGAGGACTCCCGGGAAAACAACGGCGCCTTCATCCAGTACCTTGGCGAATACGGCCGCCACGACTGGCAAGTCTCCCTGCGCCGCGACAACAACGAGCAGTTCGGCCAGCACGAGACCGGCAACATCGCCTACGGCTACGCCCTGAGCGACGCCCTGCGCGTCACCCTCAGCTACGGCAGCGCTTTCAAGGCGCCGACCTTCAACGAGCTGTACTATCCCTTCTACGGCATCGCCGACCTCGAGGAGGAAACCTCTCACAGCTTCGAGGTTGGTCTGTCCGGCGTGCACGGCTGGGGCCACTGGTCGCTGAACGCCTACCGCACCAAGGTGGACGACCTGATCGTCTACGATTCTTCCATCGAAGGGCCGGCGAACATCGACGAGGCGCGCATCCGCGGCCTCGAGCTGGAGGTTGGCAGCCGCTCGTTTGGCTGGGACTGGAGCGCCAACTACAGTCTGCTGGAGCCGGAGAACAGCGGCTCGGGCGCCAACGACGGCAACGAGCTGCCGCGTCGCGCCTCGCAGATGTTCAACCTGGAGCTGGATCGGCGCCTCGGCGATTTCGCCGTCGGTGCCACGCTGCATGCCGAGGGCCGGCGCTACGACGACGTGGCCAACGACAACGAGCTGTCCGGCTACGCCACTTTGGACCTGCGCGGCGAATACCGCCTCACCCCCGAGTGGCGTCTGCAGGCGCGCGTCGCCAACCTGCTGAACGCCGATTATGAAACCGCCCTGGGCTACAACCAGCCGGGGCAGGCGGTGTACCTTACCGTCCGCTATCAGGCGTTGTAGAGCGCCGCCGGCCGGCGGGTCGGAACCATCCACAAGGAGAATGCGCATGCTCAACCTGTCCCCCCGTAGCCAGCTGGCCGTCGGCGTGGCGCTGGCCCTGCTGATGGCCATGACCCGTGGCCAGCACTTCGCCACCCTCAACCTGCCGAGCGCCTCCTGGGCGGTGTTCTTTCTCGCCGGCGTCCTGCTGCGCCCACGCTGGGTGTTTCCGGCGCTGTTCCTCGAAGCCTCGCTGCTCGACTTCGTCGCCATCGGCTGGATGGGCGTGAGCGACTGGTGCATGTCGCCGGCCTACTGGCTGCTGATCCCGGCCTATGGCTCGCTGTGGCTGGGCGGGCGGTTCTTCGCCGCGCTGCAGCGCGACAGTCTGGACAGGCTGGATAGCCTGGCCGTGCTCGGCCTGGCGGTGGTCTTCAGCGCCTTCGTCTGCTACCTGTTCTCCGGCGGCGGCTTCTACTTCTTCTCCGGCCGCTATCCGGAGCCGGTATTCGCCGACTTCGTGCAGCGCGTGCTGACCTACTACCCGCGTTACCTGGGCAACCTGGCCCTCTACGTGGGCCTCGCGGCAGTGCTTTACGCGGGCTTCGATGCCCGCCTGAAGTCGCTGCGGGCGCCGGAGCGCCGCTGATGAGCGAATCGCCGGAACGGGCCGCCCGCCACAAGACGCGCATGCAGCGCAAGAAGGCGGTGGTCGACGACAGGATCGCCCAGGCCACGGACGAGCACGGCCTGCTGCTGGTGCACACCGGCAATGGCAAGGGCAAGAGCAGCGCCGCCTTCGGCATGGCCGCCCGCGCGCTGGGCCACGGCATGCGGGTCGGCGTGGTGCAGTTCATCAAGGGCGCCGCCACGACCGGCGAGGAGGCCTTCTTCCGGCGCTTTCCCGATCAGGTGCGCTATTACGTGATGGGCGAGGGCTTCACCTGGGAAACCCAGGACCGCCAGCGCGACATCGTCAAGGCCTGCGAGGCCTGGGTGCTGGCCCGCGAGCTGCTCAGCGATCCCTCGATCGGCCTGGTGCTGCTCGACGAGTTGAACATCGCCCTGAAGTACGGCTACCTGGAGCTGGAGCCGCTGCTCGCCGACATCCAGGCGCGGCCGCTGCACCAGCATGTGGTGGTGACCGGCCGGGGCGCCCCGCCCGGGCTGATCGAGGCAGCGGACACCGTGACCGAGATGGGCCTGGTCAAGCACGCCTTCCAGGCCGGCGTGAAGGCGCAGAAGGGGATCGAGTTCTGATGCGGCGAATGGATGTACGTGGCTCTTGTAGGGTGGGTAACCGCGCAGCGTTACTCACCGCTGGCGCGGTGGTGGAAAACGCTGCGCGGTTTTCCACCCTACGCTCGCAGCTTCCCCGCGTCGGCGTTGTAGGAGTGAATTCATTCGCGATAACCGGGCCACTCGAAGCAATTCGGTCGCCCATCCATGCGCACCTATCCTTGTGTGCCTGGAGGCTCCGATGAGCGAGCGCCACTGCCCGGCCCTGCTGATCGCCGCCCCGGCTTCCGGGCAGGGCAAGACCACCGTCACCGCCGCGCTGGCCCGCCATCACGTCAGACGGGGCCGGCGCGTGCGGGTGTTCAAGTGCGGGCCGGACTTTCTCGACCCGATGATCCTCGCCCGCGCCTGCAGCGCGCCGGTGTACCAGCTCGACCTGTGGATGGTCGGCGAGGCCGAGTCGCGGCGCCTGCTCTGGGAGGCGGCAGGGGAGGCCGACCTGATCCTGGTCGAGGGGGTGATGGGCCTGTTCGACGGCGCGCCGTCCGCCGCCGACCTGGCGCGGCGCTTCGGCGTGCCGGTGCTGGCGGTAGTCGACGCCGCGGCCATGGCGCAGACCTTCGCCGCCATCGCCCACGGCCTGGCCAGCTTCCAGGCCGACCTGCCGTTCGCCGGGGTGCTGGCCAACCGGGTTGGCAGCGCCCGCCACGGCGATATCCTCCGCGACAGCCTGCCGGCGCACCTGCCCTGGTACGGCGCGCTGCCGCGCAGCGCCGAAATCGAGCTGCCGAGCCGCCACCTGGGGCTGGTCCAGGCCGAAGAGCTGGCCGATCTCGACGCCCGCCTGGACGCCGCCGCCGAGGCCCTGGCCGCCAGCGCCGGCACCGACTTGCCGCCGCCCATGGCCTTCGTCGCGCCCGCACAGCAGGCGCCCGAGCCGCTGCTGGCCGGGGTGCGCATCGGCGTGGCGCGGGACGCCGCCTTCGCCTTTCTCTACCAGGCCAATCTGGACCTGCTGCAGCGGCTCGGCGCCGAGCTGGCGTTCTTCTCGCCCCTCGACGATGCCTGTCTGCCGGCGGTCGACAGCCTTTACCTGCCGGGCGGCTATCCCGAGCTGCATCTGGACCGACTGGCCGGCAACCGAGGGATGCGCGAGGCGATCCGCGCCCACTATGGCGCCGGCAAGCCGATCCTCGCCGAGTGCGGCGGTATGCTCTACCTGCTCGATGCCCTGACCGATCTGGACGGTCGGCGCGAAGCGCTGCTCGGCCTGCTGCCCGGCGAGGCGTGGATGCAGCCGAAGCTGGCCGCCCTGGCGATGCAGGAGGTCGAGCTGGACGGTGGGCGCCTGCGCGGGCACAGCTACCACCATTCCACCCTGGCCTGCGCGCTCACGCCCGTCGCCCACGGCGAATGCCCCAACTACCGGCGCACCGCCGAGGCGGTCTACCGCCGGGGCCGGCTGACCGCCAGCTACATCCATTTCTACCTGCCCTCGGCGCCGCGTGCGGCGGCCGCGCTGCTGCGGCCCTGAGGCGCGGGCGAACCGACAGGACTTGCGATGAACCCACACGCCTTCAGCGAACAGGAGCGCGCCGCGGTCTACCGCGCCATCGCCGAGCGCCGCGACATGCGCCACTTCAGCGGCGGCACGGTGGCGCCGGAACTGCTGGCGCGCCTGCTCAACGCCGCGCACCAGGCGCCCAGCGTCGGCCTGATGCAGCCCTGGCGCTTCATCCGCATCAGCGATTCCGCGTTGCGCCAGCGCATCAAGGATCTGGTGGAGGCCGAGCGGGTGTGCACCGCCGAGGCCCTCGGCGAGCGCTCCGACGAATTCATGCGGCTCAAGGTCGAGGGCATCGGCGACTGCGCCGAGCTCTTGGTCGCCGCGTTGATGGACGGCCGCGAAGCGCACGTCTTCGGCCGCCGCACCCTGCCGCAGATGGACCTGGCCTCGCTGTCCTGCGCCATCCAGAACCTCTGGTTGGCCGCCCGCGCCGAGGGCCTCGGGATGGGCTGGGTGTCGCTGTTCGAGCCGCGGGCGCTCGGCGAGCTGCTCGGTCTTCCGGCCGGCGCCGAGCCGGTGGCGCTGCTCTGCCTGGGGCCGGTGGAAGGCTTCTACCCGCAGCCGATGCTGGTGGAGCAGGGCTGGGCCGAGGAGAAGCCGCTGGCCGAAATGCTCTTCGAGAACCGCTGGGGCGTGCGCCCGTGAGCCTGGGGTTGAGCCTGCTCGCCGGCGTGGCGCTGGATGCGGCCCTCGGCGAACCGCGGCGCCACCACCCGCTGGTGGCCTTCGGCCGGCTGGCCGACTGGCTGGAGTCACGCCTCAACGCGCCGGGCCGCGGCCGGCGCGGCGACGGGGTGATCGCCTGGTGCCTGGCGGTGCTGCCCCTGACTCTAGTGGCCGGACTGCTGGCGCGGCTGCCATGGCTCGGCGAGCTGCTGGCGGTGCTCGCCCTGTACGCCGCGCTCGGCCTGCGCAGCCTGCAGGAGCACGCCCGGCCGGTCATGGAGGCGCTGCGCCAGGGCGATCTGGAGCGTGCGCGGCAGGGCGTGGGCAGGGTGGTCAGCCGCGATACCCGCGCGCTGGATGCGAGCGGCGTAGCCCGTGCCGCCAGCGAGTCGGTGCTGGAGAACGGCAGCGACGCGGTGTTCGCTGCGCTGTTCTGGTTTGCCGTGGCCGGCGCGCCGGGGGTGGTGCTGCATCGGCTGGCCAACACCCTGGACGCCATGTGGGGCTACCGCACGCCGCGCTTCGAGCGCTTTGGCTGGGCCGCGGCGCGGATCGACGATGCCCTCAACTATATCCCGGCGCGCCTTACCGCGCTGACCTACGCGCTGCTCGGCCAGACCCTCCGCGCCCTGGCCTGCTGGCGCCGTCAGGCGCCGCAGTGGGACAGCCCCAACGCCGGCCCGGTGATGGCCTCCGGTGCCGGCGCCCTGGGCGTCGAACTGGGCGGCGCGGCGGTCTATCACGGCGAGTTGCACGTGCGTCCGCGGCTCGGCGAGGGTCGCCCGGCGAATGCCGAGAGCATCGCCGCTGCCCTGAGCCTGCTGAACCGCGGCGTGCTGCTCTGGCTGGCGGTCGCGCTGCTCGGAGGCTGGCTGCATGCTTGAACACGGCGGCCGCCTGCGCGTCGCGGTGCAGCGCTATGGCATTCCCTTGAACGACTGGCTGGACCTGTCCACCGGCATCGCCCCCGAGCCCTGGCCCGTGCCTCCCATTCCTCTCGACGCCTGGGCGCGTTTGCCGGAAGAGAACGACGGTCTGGCGCAGGCCGCCTGCGCCTGCTACAGCGCCGCCCGAGCGCTACCGGTAGCCGGCAGCCAGGCGGCGATCCAGGCGCTGCCGCAGTTGCTGCCAGCGTGCCGGGTCGGTGTGCTCGACCCCAGCTACGCCGAGCACGCCCAAGCCTGGCAGCGTGGCGGCCACCGGCTGGTGCGTCTGGCCGCCGAGGACATCGAGGCGCGGCTCGATGGGCTCGACGCCCTGGTGCTGGCCAACCCCAACAACCCCACCGGGCAACTGTTCGATCCCGGGCAGCTGCTCGACTGGCATGCCCGTCTGGCTCGGCGCGGCGGCTGTCTGCTGGTGGACGAGGCCTTCATGGACTGCACGCCCGAATACAGCCTGGCGCCTCACAGCCACCGGCCGGGGCTGATCGTGCTGCGCTCGTTCGGCAAGTTCTTCGGGCTGGCCGGCATCCGCCTGGGCTTCGTGCTGGCCGAGGCGCCTTTGCTGGAGCGGCTGCACGAACGCCTCGGGCCCTGGACGGTCAGTGGACCGGCGCGAGCGCTGGGCCTGCAAGCGATGGAGCCGGCCAATGGCGAGGCGCGACGCCGGCGGGCAGTGGGCCTGCAGGCGGCGGGGCAGCGGCTGGCCGAGCTGCTGGGCGAGCACGCTCTGTCGCCGGCCGGCGGCACCGCGCTGTTCCAATGGGTCTGCACGGCCGAGGCGGTGAAGCTGCATGATTTCCTCGCCCGCCGCGGCATTCTCGTGCGGCGGTTCGACCAGCCCGCCAGCCTGCGCTTCGGCCTGCCGGCGGACGAGGCCGGCTGGCAGCGGTTGGCCCAGGCGTTGGGCACTTACCAAGGGAAAACCCCATGACTATCCCCATGACGCAGAGCGCGACCCTGATGGTGCAGGGCACTACCTCCGACGCTGGCAAGAGCACCCTGGTGACCGCGCTGTGCCGCTGGCTGGCCCGCCAGGGCGTGCAGGTGGCGCCTTTCAAGCCGCAGAACATGGCGCTGAACAGTGCGGTGACCGCCGATGGCGGCGAGATCGGCCGCGCCCAGGCGGTACAGGCCCAGGCCGCGGGGCTGGCGCCGCACACCGACATGAATCCGGTGCTGCTCAAGCCCAACAGCGACACCGGCGCCCAGGTGATCGTCCACGGCCGCGCCGTCACCAGCATGGATGCCTCCGCCTACCACGACTACAAGCGCGTGGCCCGGCAGGCGGTGCTGCAGTCGCACCAGCGTCTTGCCGCCCAATACACCGTGGTGATGGTGGAGGGCGCTGGCTCGCCGGCGGAGATCAACCTGCGTGCCAACGACATCGCCAACATGGGCTTCGCCGAGGCGGTGGACTGTCCGGTGATCCTTATCGCCGACATCGACCGGGGCGGGGTGTTCGCCCATCTGGTCGGCACCCTGGAACTGCTCTCGGAAAGCGAGCAGGCGCGGGTGCAGGGCTTAGTGATCAACCGCTTCCGCGGCGATATCGCCCTGCTGCAGCCCGGCCTCGACTGGCTGGAGGCGCGCACCGGCAAGCCGGTGCTGGGTGTGCTGCCCTACCTGCACAACCTGCACCTGGAGGCCGAGGACGCCATCGACGCCCGCCAGGTGGCCAAGGAGGACGAGCGCCTGAAGGTGGTGGTGCCTGTGCTGCCGCGGATCAGCAACCACACCGACTTCGACCCGCTGCGCCTGCATCCGCAGGTGGAGCTGACCTTCGTCGGCCCCGGCCAGCCGGTTCCGCCGGCCGACCTGATCGTGCTGCCCGGCTCGAAGAGCGTGCGCGCCGATCTGGCCTTCCTGCGCGCGCAGGGCTGGGAGGAAGCGATCCGGCGCCATCTGCGCTATGGCGGCAGAGTGCTTGGCATCTGCGGCGGGCTGCAGATGCTCGGCCATGAAATCGCTGACCCGCTGGGGCTGGAGGGTGAACCGGGCAGCAGCCGGGGCCTCGGTCTGCTGGCGTTGGACACCGTACTGGAAGACGAGAAGCAGTTGCGCAACGTGCGCGGCCGCCTGGCGCTGGAGGGCGCGGAGGTCACTGGCTACGAGATCCACGCCGGGGTCAGTCGCGGCGCCGCTCTCGAGCGGCCGGCGGTGTGCCTTGACGATGGCCGTGGCGACGGCGCCATCGGTACCGACGGCCAGGTGCTCGCCACCTACCTGCACGGCCTGTTCGAGTCGCCCGCCGCGAGCACTGCGCTGCTGCGCTGGGCCGGCCTGCGCGAGGTGGTCACGCTCGACTATCATGCGCTGCGCGAGTGCGACATCGAGCGCCTGGCCGATCTGGTAGAGACGCATCTGGATACGGCGCGGCTGCGCGAACTGTGCGGGCTCGGCGGTTGATCCCGGCGCCAGCGTCATTCGTAGGGTGGAAAACCGCACAGCGTTTTCCACCAAGAGCGTTCGCGAGGCCGGTTGGTGGAAAAGACCTGCGGTCGTTTTCCACCCTACGCAAGACTCAACGAATCGAGAAACATCACGATGCATGAACTGATCCTCGGCGGCGCCCGCTCCGGCAAGAGCCGCCTGGCCGAACGCCTGGCCGCGGCGTCCGCTCTGGCGGTGACCTACGTTGCCACCGCCCAGGCACTGGACGGCGAGATGGCCGCGCGCATCGAGCATCACCGCCAGCGGCGGCCGGCCGGCTGGGCGCTGGTCGAGGAGCCCCTGGCGCTGGCCCGGGTGCTGTGCGAGCAGGCGGGGCCGCAGCGTTGCCTGCTGGTCGACTGTCTGACCCTGTGGCTGACCAACCTGCTGCTGTCCGACGATCCGGCACGCCTGGCGCACGAGCGCGACGCACTGCTGGAATGCCTGCCGGAGCTGCCCGGGCGGATCATCCTGGTCAGCAACGAGACCGGCCTCGGCGTGGTGCCGCTGGGCGAGCTGAGCCGGCGCTACGTGGACGAAGCCGGCTGGCTGCACCAGGCCCTGGCCGAACGCTGCGGGCGGGTGCTGTTCTGCGTCGCCGGCCTGCCCATGACCCTCAAGGGAGATCCACTATGAACCGCGACTGGTGGCAGGCCGCCGTCCAACCGCTGGACGAGACTGCCCGCGCCCTGGCCGGTACCCGCCAGCAGCAACTGACCAAGCCGCGCGGGTCGCTGGGCCGCCTGGAGCAACTGGCGATCTACCTGGCCGGACTGCAGGGCTGCGAGCGGCCCACCGTCGAACGCCTGTGGATCGCCATCTTCGCCGGCGACCACGGCGTGGCCGCGGAGGGGGTGTCGCCCTATCCGCAAGCGGTGACCGGGCAGATGCTGCGCAACTTCGCCGCCGGCGGCGCGGCGATCAGCGTGCTGGCCCGTCAGCTGGGAGCCGAGCTGGAGCTGATCGACCTTGGCACGGCCGAGCCGCTGGAACTGCCGCCGGCCGGTGTGCGCTGCTTGCACCTCGGCCCCGGCACTGCGAATTTTCTCCACGCTCCGGCGATGTGTCCGCAGCAGGGCCGCGACGCCCTGCAGGCCGGGCGCGACAGCGTGCTGCGCGCCCAGGCGGCCGGCGCGCAGTTGTACATCGGCGGCGAGATGGGCATCGCCAACACCAGTGCCGCCAGCGCCCTGGCCTGCGCCCTGCTGGACTATCCGGTGCCGGCGCTGGTCGGGCCCGGCACCGGGTTGGATGCCGCTGGGGTGGCGCGCAAGGTCGCGGTCATCGAGCGTGCCCTGGCGCGGCATGCCGAGCATGCCGGCGAACCGCTGGAGATCCTCCTGCGCCTCGGCGGCTTCGAGATCGCCGCGCTGGTCGGCGCCTACCTGGCCTGTGCCCAGCAGGGACTGCCGGCGCTGGTGGACGGCTTCATCTGCAGTGTGGCGGCGCTGCTTGCGGTGCGCCTGAATCCCGGCTGCCGCGACTGGCTGTTGTTCGCTCACTGCGGCGCCGAGCCGGGCCACCGCCGGGTACTCGAGGCGCTGGCCGCCGAGCCGCTGCTGGAGCTCGGCCTGCGCCTGGGCGAGGGCAGCGGCGCTGCGCTGGCGGTGCCGCTGCTGCAACTGGCCTGCCGGCTGCACGGCGAGATGGCGACTTTCTCCGAGGCGGCGGTGGCGGACGCCGGCCGATGACCCTTCATCTCGACCTGCTGCGCCACGGCGAAACCGAACGCGGCGGCGGCTTTCGCGGCAGCCTGGATGACGCGCTGACCGCCACGGGCTGGGCGCAGATGCACGCCGCGACGGCCGCGGCGGGGCCCTGGGATCTGCTGGTCAGCTCGCCACTGCGCCGCTGCGCCGATTTCGCCACCGAGCTGGCCGCTGCGCACGGTCTGCCGTTGCATCTCGAGGCGGACCTGCGCGAGCTGCATTTCGGCGCCTGGGAAGGCCGCAGCGCCGCCGAGCTGATGCACAGCGACGCCGAGGCGCTGGGGCGTTTCTGGGACGATCCCTACGCCTTCACCCCGCCGGACGGCGAGCCGATACTGGACTTCGAGGCGCGGGTGCTGGAGGCCATCGGGCGACTGCGTCGGGAATGCGCCGGCCGCCGCCTGCTGCTGGTCACCCACGGCGGGGTGATGCGCCTGCTGCTGGCCCGCGCCCGTAGTCTGCCGCGTGGGCAATTGCTGCAGGTGGCAGTGGCCCACGGCGCGCTGCACCGTCTGTGCCTGGATGGGCCGAACTGGTGGGAGACGTGCTGAAGATGCCATTGCCGCTGCTGATCGCCCTGCAGTTCCTCACCCGCCTGCCGATTCGCCTGCCCGGCATGCCGACTCCGCCGCAGCTGGGCCGCTCGCTGCTCTGGTATCCGTTCGTGGGACTGCTGCTCGGGGTGCTGCTGGTCGCCCTGCATGGGCTGCTCGGCGATGCACCGCCGCCGCTGCACGCGGCGCTGTTGCTGGCGGCCTGGGTCGGTCTGAGCGGGGCGCTGCACCTGGACGGCCTGGCCGACAGCGCCGACGCCTGGGTCGGTGGCTTCGGCAACCGCGAGCACACCCTGGCGATCATGAAGGACCCGCGCAGCGGACCGATCGCCGTAGTGATGCTGGTCGTCGTGCTGTTGCTGAAGTTCGCCGCGCTGCTGGCGCTGCTCGAACAGGGCGCGATCGCGGCGCTGCTGCTGGCGCCATTGCTTGGGCGCGCTGCGCTGCTGGCACTGTTTCTCGTTACTCCCTATGTGCGTCCCGGCGGCCTGGGCCAGGCCCTCGCCGAGCACCTGCCGCGAGCGGCGGCCCGGACGGTGCTGCTGGGCGGGGCAGTGACCTGTCCGCTGCTGTTCGGTGGCGCGGGCGTTTTAGCGCTGCTGCTGGCGGCGGCGCTGTTCTTCTACCTGCGTCAGCGCCTGCTGGTGCGGCTGGGTGGCACCACCGGTGACACGGCGGGGGCGCTGCTCGAACTGGTGGAGTGCGCGGTGCTGGTGGGGTTGGCGCTCTGAGGGGCAGCCCTTTCAAGGTCTTTGCGTAAACTCTCCCCGATAATCGATCGGGAGGGCAAGACGATGTGGGATGCGGTTCTGGCGCGGTTCGAGAAGCAGGCACCGGCCAGCGGCATGGCGCGTCTGGCACTAGAGCGGGCGATGGCGCCCTGCCTGCCCGGCTGGCAAGTGCGCATCGTCGACGGCAACCCTCTGCCCGCCTCGGAGAAACGCCTCGCGCCGCTGCGTGACCAGCGCCGCCGCCCTGCCGGGGCATTCGCGGGTGGTCTACGACCCCGACCTCGACCTCGACCTGGTGACCGATCTGGCGGCCTGCGAGGACGCCTACGAGAGCGAACGCACCGGCGTCCTGTCGCTACTGGACAGTGCCCGGCCGGGGCAGCTGTGGGTGGCCGACCGGCATTTCGGCACGCGCGCGATTTTCCAGTCGCTCCAGCAGGCCCGGGCCGGCTTCATCGTGCGCCAGGATGCCAGGCATCCGCGCATCGTTCATGAGGGGCCCTGGCACGACTGGGGCGGGGTGGAAACCGGCTGGCTGCTCGAGCAGGACATCCGGGTGGCATCGGTGCGCAGCAGATTGCCGACCTGTACCGTCGGCGCTGGCGTATCGAGGGGATGTTCCAGCGCCTGGAGTCGGTTCTGCAGAGCGAGATCCGCAGCCTGGGCCATCCCCGGGCGGCGCTGCTGGGGTTTGCCGTGGCGGTGCTGGCCTGCAACCTCCTGGCGGTGCTCGAGCGCAGTGTCGAACAGGCCCATCGCGAACAGCTTCCCGAGGGCTGGGAGGCGTCCCCCTACCACCTGGCGGTCCAGGTCAGAAGCCGTTACGAGGGGATGCTCATCGCGCTGCCGGTGGAGCAGTGGCCGGCCTGGGCCGACGATTCGGCCTGCACACTGGCATAGCGCCTGTTGGCGTTGGCGCGGCACATCAAGCCCAGCCAGGTGGCCACGAGCAAGCGTGGCCCCAAAAAGACCAGGGACTGGGTCCGTTTTCGCGGCAGGCCCGGCCTGCGGAGCATCAACGCAGTGCCGACGCTCAGTCTTCTGACAGGACCGGGTGCGGCCTGAAACTGTCGCGAAAAATATCGAAAGGGAGAGTTGCCTGGGGGCAAATGGCCTATGCCACATCGCCCAGCGCCTCACATTCGTCGGCGCAGTGCTGGCAGGTCTGGGCGCATTCCTGGCAGTGGGGCAGGCGGTGCGAGGCGCATTCCTCGGCGCAGGCGAGGCAGAGAGGGGCGCAGAGGCGGCACAAGGCGGCCGCCCACTCGCTTTCCCGCGCCAGCAGCAGGGCGGCCAGGCGGCAGACGTCGGCGCAGTCGCGGTTGAGTTCGATGCAGCGGCGCAAGGCCTGTGGGTCGGCTGCCTGCCGGCAGGCTTCGGCGCACTCGTCGCAGGCTACTGCACAGGCGCTGCAGGCCTGGATACCGGTCGCGTATTCCTCGATGGTCATGGCGATTCTCCCAGGGCGATGGCGGCACCCAGAATCGATCCGGGCAGGGCAGCAAGGTTCCTCGGCAAGCGACCGACGGCAGTCGGCCTGCAGCCGGCGCCCGGGCCTGCCTCAGGCTGCCTGGCTGAAGCCGCCGATGCAGCGCTGCCAGGCGTTGAGAAAGTCCTGGGGCTTGCCGCCTGGCTGGAACACATCGCACCAGACCCGTGCCAGTCCCGGCAGATCGTCGGCGCTGGGCAGCGACAGGATCTGCGACTCCACCAGCAGCCAGGCGATGGCAGTGGCGTAGCGCAGATTGACCGTCAGCTCCAGATGCGGCGCGATCAGGAAGGCATGCTGGCTGGCCAGGCCGCGGACATGGCTGGCCAGGTCTGGACTCTGGGCCAGGTAACGGTCCCAGAGTTGCAGGTGGCTGGTTGCGCGGATGCCGTAGAGGCCGTGGCCGTGCGGCTGGTGCAGGGCCGAGCCCAGTGCCGATTCGGTGGCCGCGGTGCCCAGCAGGAGAGCTTCGGCTGCCGGGGAGGGGCGCCCGAGATAGAGCATGGTCGGGCGGATCACGTGTTTGCTCAGTTCGCTGGCTGCAATGCCCATATGGACCTCGCATGAAAAAAGGCGAACGGCGAGCCTTCAGTGGCCTGTTTGGTTGAGGTGACTGGCCGATTTCGCTGCCCGAGTCCCTGATAGTGTGTTATCGCTCCTTGTCATGGTCCTGCCAGGACCCGTTACAGCGCCTTCCTTCGGACAACCAACCGCGTATCGACTGATCAACCGCACAGGACGCTAGCCTCGACTGCCTGGGCGAACCGGCCTCGCCGGAAGCGGGTGGTGGGGCGCTTGTAGCGCTCCACGCGACCGCGTGCGGCATTGACGCATTCGTCGAAGGCGACGGCGCAGGCACTACAGCCCGGATACCGATCGCATACGCCACGATGATTATGGCGACTTTCTTGAATGTAATGACCTACCCATGGTCGACCCGAGCAGGGGGGTGAGGTTCCCTGGCAAGTGACGGATGGACGGTGGTGCCTGTCCGAGGCTGGCACTTTGGCCTGCTTCAGGCGGCTTGGATGGCACCGTCGATGCAGCGTTGCCAAGCCTCGAGGAACTGCTCGGGCCGGCCGCCGGGATGGAACACATGACACCAGATTCGTGCCAGTCCCAGCAGATCGTCGGCGCTGGGCAGCGACAGGATCTGCGACTCCACCAGCAGCCAGGCGATGGCAGTGGCGTAGCGCAGATTGACCGTCAGCTCCAGATGCGGCGCGATCAGGAAGGCATGCTGGCTGGCCAGGCCGCGGACATGGCTGGCCAGGTCTGGACTCTGGGCCAGGTAACGGTCCCAGAGTTGCAGGTGGCTGGTTGCGCGGATGCCATAGAGGCCGTGGCCGTGCGGCTGGTGCAGGGCCGAGCCCAGTGCCGATTCGGTGGCCGCGGTGCCCAGCAGGAGAGCTTCGGCCGCCTCGGAGGGGCGCCCGAGATAGAGCAGGGTCGGGCGGATCACGTGTTTGCTCAGTTCGCTGGCTGCAATGCCCATGGTGCGTCTCGCAAGGAAAGGTGGCCGCGGGGCTTTGAAAGAGTTATCGGTTCGGTGAAGCGCCTCGCCCGAAGGGGGGAGAGCGGAGCCTTGTGACGCTCCGCTGACCGCCTGAGTTGAAGTTTAGTGCGATCTTTAGGCTGTAAATAGCTGTTTTTAAATTATTTCCATTGGCGCTTTCGTTAGTCATATAGCGGCAAGTGCTTAAACCGGCCGCCGGCACACCCTCGGTGGGATGCTTCAATCCCCTGTGGCGATTGGCCTGGAGCGATCGGTCAGCCACTCGCTCCAGGAGCCGGCATAGAGGGGCGCCAGCGGATAGCCGGCGAGGCTCAGGGCGAACAGGTTGTGACAGGCGGTGACGCCCGAGCCGCAATAGGCCACCAACTGATCGACGGGCCGCTCGCCGAGCAGGCCGGCGAAGCGCTCGCGCAGCTGCTCGGCCGGCAGGAAGCGGCCGTCGGCGCCGAGGTTTTCGGTGAAGGGCGCGCAGCGGGCTCCGGGGATGTGTCCGGCGACCGGGTCGAGGGGTTCCACCTCGCCGCGGAAACGGGGCAGGGCGCGGGCGTCGAGCAGGGTCAGCCGCGCATCGCCGAAACGTGCCAGCAGCCGCTGCGCATCCACCAGCAGGCTGGCATCGGGCTGGCCCTGGAAAGTGCCGGCCGCCGGGGCGGTCAGCTCGGCGGTCAGCGGCAGACTGGCGGCGCGCCAGGCGTTCAGGCCGCCGTCGAGGAGGAACACGCCGTCGCGCTTGCCGAGCCAGGCGAGCAGCCACCAGGCGCGGGCGGCGAAGGCGCCTGGGCCGTCGTCGTAGAGCACCACCGGGCTGGCGTTGTCGATACCCCAGGCACGCAGGCGCTCGATCAGCAGGGCCGGATCGGGCAACGGATGGCGGCCGGTCATGCCCTTCTGCACCGGGCCGGAGAGGTCGTGTTCCAGATCGGCGAAGCGGGCGCCGGGAATGTGCTCCTGGGCGTAGCTGCGCGCGCCGTAGGCGGGGTCTTCGAGGACGAAGCGGCAGTCGAGGATGCGCAGCTCCGGCTGGTCGAGGCGGGCTGCCAGCTGGGCGGGGCTGAGCAATTGCGCGTGGGACATGGGGGCTCCTTGTCGTTCGGTGAAGGAATTTCCAGAGGCTGCGAGTCTGCGGTCCGCCGCGGCAAACGCCAAGCCGTTCGGGTGAGGGCGCGGATGTCGTTTGGCCAGGGCCCGGAGGGCTGGATATACTGCATGCCCTCCGGCGGCCGTGCGCCGCATTTCACAGTACAGATGCTGCCGTGCCAGCCGTGCCCGGCGTCGAGTCCGCCCCGGCACAGTGCGAGCGCTGCGCTGTTGCCGCGGCCAGTCAACAAGGAGCCTTCGTGGCCATCGACATTCATTGGATTCGCGACGATGCCAGCCTCGCCAGCTATTGTGCGAGCTGGCGGCAGTTGCCCTTCGTCGCCCTCGATACCGAGTTCGTGCGGGTCGACACTTTCTATCCGCAGGCCGGCCTGGTGCAGGTCGGCGACGGCCGCAGCGCCTACCTGATCGACCCGCTGACCATCCGCGACTGGCGGCCGCTGGCCGAGCTGCTGGAGGACCCGGCGGTGGTCAAGGTGCTGCACGCCTGCAGCGAGGACCTGGAAGTGCTGCTGCGCCTGACCGGCAGCCTGCCGCAGCCGCTGTTCGACACCCAGCTGGCCGCCGCCTACCTCAACCTGGGCTTTTCCATGGGCTACTCCCGGCTGGTCCAGGCGGTGCTGGGCATCGAGCTGCCCAAGGGCGAGACCCGCTCCGACTGGCTGCAGCGCCCTCTGAGCGAGCTGCAGATCCGCTATGCCGCAGAGGATGCCGTGCACCTGGCGGAACTCTACGTCGCGCTGTCCGCGCAGCTGTCGGAGGACAAGCGTGCCTGGACCCTGGAGGACGGTGCGGAGCTGGTCGCCAACCTGCGCCGCGAAGTGGCGCCGGAGGAGCTCTACCGCGAGGGCCGGCTGGCCTGGAAGCTGAGTCGCCAGCAACTGGCCGTGCTGCGCGAGCTGTATGCCTGGCGCGAGCGCGAGGCGCGCCGGCGCGACCAGCCGCGCAACCGCATCCTGCGCGAGAACAGCCTGTGGCCGCTGGCGCGCTTCCAGCCGACCGACCTGGTGAGTCTCGGGCGCATCGAGGACATGCATCCGCGCACGGTGCGCCAGGATGGCGAGACCCTGCTCCGGCTGATCGGGGAAAGCGGCTCCACGTCGCCGGAGAGCTGGCCGGAGCCTTTGCCCGAGCCCCTGCCGATGGAGGCCTCGGCGCTGCTCAAGACGCTGCGGGCGGTCGGCCAGGCCGAGGCCGCGTGCCTGCAGATCGCCCCGGAGTTGGTGTTGCGCAAGAAGATTCTCGAAGCTCTGCTGAAAAGCGGCTTCCCCAATGGCCCCTACCGGTTGCCCGATACGCTGCGTGGCTGGCGCCGCGAGCGCATGGGCCAGACTCTGCTCGATTGCCTCGGCGGAGAACGACCATGAAATCCATCTGCTCCATCTACAAGAGTCCGCGGCGCCGGGAGATGTATCTCTACGTGGAGAGGAAGGACGCCCTTTCGCGGGTGCCCGAAGCCCTGCTGGCGGCCTTCGGCACACCGCAGCATGCTTTCGACCTGGTGCTCTCGCCCGAGCGCACCCTGGCCCGCGAGGACATCCACAAGGTGCTGGAGAACCTCGAGAAGCAGGGCTACCACTTGCAGATGCCGCCACCGGAGGAGGATGAATACATCGAGCATCTGCCGGATGAGCTGCTGCGGATGAACGATCCGGTGTGAGGCGGACCCGACAAGCCGCCAACCGGCGGCCTTGGCCTGATCTCCGGCAGGTACTGTCACGTTGTTGGCAGGTTGCCGGAGATGCGCTGACAATCCCGGATATGAAACGAGCCACTGTACCTGCCAGCGACGCCATTTCCTATGCCGGTTACGCTTCCCGCCCGAGGTGATCGGCTATGCGGTGTGGCTGTACTCCCGTTTCCCCTTGAGCCTGCGCATGGTCGAGGAGCTGCTGGCCGCGCGAGGCATCGAGCTGACCTGCGAGACGGTGCGGCGCTGGTCGGTGGGGTTTGGCCTGGGCATTGCCCGGCGTATTCGCTCCAGCGCTTTGGCCCGAGGCGACACGTGGCACCTCGATGAGGTGGTCGTCTCTCTCAATGGCAGGAAACACTGGCTGTGGCGCGCGG
>NZ_BAAGYK010000082.1:6121-39221 GCF_054779355.1 Azotobacter armeniacus | reverse complement strand
CGACAAGCGGGCGGCCAGGCGGCTCATGCACAAGCTGCTCAGGAAGCACGATCGCGCTCCGCGAGTACCGGTCACCGACAAGCTCGGGAGTTGCGCGGCGGCGAACCGGGAAAGGGGACTGAACCTCGAACACCGCCAGCACAAGGGATTGAACAACCGGGCGGAGAACTCGCACCAGCCGACCCGAGGACGCGAGAAGGTGATGCGCCGCTTCGAATCGGCGCGCCCGTTGCAACGATTCGCTTCGGTCCACGCTCAGGTCGCCCACCTGTTCATGCACTGCCGCTACCACTCGAACGCCCAGCAGAAACGAGCGGTACGCACCCAAGCCTTTGCGGCTTTGGAACGGGTGAGGTGCGCCCCGATGCCCGGATGGTTTTGCCGCGCGAGTTCTTCATCCTCGCGCTACGTTCTCGGTCGGCCACACATCAACAACGTGACAGTACCTCCTCCAGATGACCGACTTGACCCGCGTTCGGGGTGGGTTCATAATTTTGTTAACGTTAACCGTGGCGACGGCTTCTCCCCTCCGAACCCGGTCCAGGCCATCCATCGAACGTGTCGGAAAATGGCCCCTTCTTGTGAATTATGAATGGGGGTGAAGACACCCCCGCTGTTTCCACGGCGGCGCACGGATTCAATTTCAGGCGACGGGTGTCTCGAAGCGCTCGAACCCCGCGAGAATCCGCGGAATTCCGAGGATCCGCATCAGCTCGCAGGTGGTCGCGCGCTCAGCGGAATCCGATCCACTGAGAGCGGAACCTCTCATTTTGCAAATCGATTTGGAGTTGGCCAGCGTGGCCGAGGATTCCTCGAGTGACGCATCCGCTCCCCAAGTTCTGCTGCGAAGACGCATCGAGGGTTTCGATGAGCGCCTCGGCGACAAGCCCTGGTCGGTGCTCGACACCCAACAAGGAGAATCATGAACCGCAATCCCACCTCGATGCGCGCAGCTCGGCGCGCATCGGTCTGCGCGCTCGCCGCGCTGCTCGCCGCCGCGATCGTGGCGGTGCTCGTGCTCGTGTTCGCGCCCGGTCCGGCGACCCCGTCAGGCCCCGAGCCGTCGAGCCCGCCGCCGACCGAGTCATCCGAGTTCTCGCGACCGGCCGACTGGTCGCCCTACCGGCCCGCTGTGCACCTCACCCCCGCCAAGCACTGGATGAACGATCCCCAGCGCCCGATCCTGATCGACGGCGTCTGGCACTACTACTACCTCTACAACGCCGACTACCCCAAGGGGAACGGCACCGAGTGGTACCACGCGACCTCGACCGACCTCGTGCACTGGCAGGATCACGGCGTCGCAATCGACAAGTACAAGAACGGCCTCGGCGACATCGAGACCGGCAGCGCCGTGATCGACACCGAGAACACTGCGGGCTTCGGCGCCGGCGCGGTGATCGCCGTCATGACCCAGCAGCACGAGGGTGTGCAACGGCAGTCGCTCTTCGTCTCGACCGACGGCGGCTACCGCTTCGAGGCGTACGACGGCAACCCCGTCATGGACAATCCGGGCGCCGACCACTGGCGTGACCCGAAGATCATCTGGGACGACGCCCGCGACGAGTGGCTGATGGCGCTCGCCGAGGGCGACAAGATCGGCTTCTACACTTCGCCCGACCTGAAGCGCTGGACGTACCGATCGGGCTTCGAGCGCGACGACCTCGGCATCCTCGAGTGCCCCGACCTGTTCCGCATGTCGGTCGACGGTGACCCGGCGAACACGCGATGGGTGCTCGCGGCAGGCGGGAATGGTGCCAGCAAGGGCATGACCACGGGAACCGTGTACTGGACCGGCGACTGGGACGGCGAGCGCTTCACCGCGGATCGCGACGAACCGCGATGGCTCGACTCGGGCGCCGACTTCTACGCCACCGTGACGTGGGACGACTCGCGACAGGACGACGCCGAACGCCTCGCCTCCCGCTACGCCATCGGCTGGCTCAACAACTGGGCCTACGCCACCAAGCTGCCGACCGACGACTGGCACGGCGGCGCCGACTCGATCGTGCGTCGCATCGAGCTGCGATCGGTCGACGGCGAGCCGGTGCTCGTCTCGCAGCCCGTCGACGCGCTCGACAAGCTCGAGGGCAACGCCGAGGTGCGCTCCAAGGTACGGGTGACGGAAGCCTCGGGGACGACGCTCCCCCAACCGGAATCCGATGCCTACCGACTCCGGGTCGAGCTCGACGCGGCCTCGGGCACCAACGAGGTGCGGTTCCGCGTCAAGGAGGGCGGCGGGCACTTCACGGCCGTCGGGTACGACTTCGTGCACGGCGTCGCCTTCGTCGCGCGCGACGCGGATGCTGCGGCCGACCGGATGCCCGAGGTCTACCGCGAGGTTCGTACGGCGCCGGCGCCGGCGCGCGACGGCGTCGTCACCCTTGACGTCATCGTCGATGCGGCCTCGGTCGAGGTCTTCGTGAACGACGGCGAGGCCGTGCTCTCGAATCTCGCGTTCGGGGCCCCCGGCGCGAACGGGCTCTCGGTCAGGTCGCTCGGCGGCGACACCGAACTGCGTTCCTTCCGACTCACGCCGCTCGCGATCGCGCCGATCGAGCGGCATTAGCCGCAAAGGCTTGGGTGCGTACCGCTCGTTTCTGCTGGGCGTTCGAGTGGTAGCGGCAGTGCATGAACAGGTGGGCGACCTGAGCGTGGATCGAAGCGAATTATTGTTGCAACTGGCGCGCCGATTCGAAGCGGCGCATCACCTTCTCGCGTCCTCGGGTCGGCTGGTGCGAGTTCTCCGCCCGGTTGTTCAATCCCTTGTGCTGGCGGTGTTCGAGGTTCAGTCCCCTTTCCCGGCTCGCCGCCGCGCAACTCCCGAGCTTGTCGGTGACCGGTACTCGCGGAGCGCGATCGTGCTTCCTGAGCAGCTTGTGCATGAGCCGCCTGGCCGCCCGCTTGTCGCGCCGGCGTTGCACCAGCACATCGAGCACCGCGCCGTGCTGGTCCAGTGCGCGCCACAGCCAGTGTTTCCTGCCATTAAAGCGCTGGAGCGAATACGCCGGGCAATGCCCAGGCCAAACCTCACCGACCAGCGCCGCACCGTCTCCAAATGGCGAAGTACGAATGCACGGTGCGCCACTTCGGGAAGTCGCTCGGTAACGCACGCCACTGGCAGCCTGTACGCAACAGGTACAGCACCGCGCAGAACACGTCGTACAGATCCACTTTCCGTGGGGCGGTCTTCTTGCGTGCACTTTCCAGCAGGGGGCGAACCTGCTCGAACTGGTCACGGCTGATGTCACCGGGATGGCAATGTCTCATCCCAGTAGTATCGGGTATCCCGCTGAGACTTTGAACAGGCCGTCATTTAACGTTAACAGGTCGTATTTAACGTTAACAAGCCTTATATGAAATGCTAGCATCGCGCCCGCTTTCAAAACGAAAGGAAACATCATGTTACTCATCGACCAACGTATTCGGCGATCTCTCGTCAGCGGGATCGCTGGGACGACGCTGTTCAGCAGCGCCACGGCAGCCGTTGCGGCTCCCTACCTGGAACCCGGCCCCGAGCCCACTGTGCACACGCAGGAGGCATTCGCGCCTGAGGACAGCTTCACAGCGAAGTGGACTCGTGCCGACGCGCGTCAGATCAAGCGGATGTCGGACCCGAGGGCCGTCTCGCGTGTGAACTCGATGCCTGCGGAATACACCATGCCCGACGTCCCGCAGAACTTCCCCGACATGTCGAACGAGCAGGTCTGGGTGTGGGACACCTGGCCCCTGACCGACGCCGACGCGAACCAGTACAGCGTCAACGGGCAGGAGATCATCTTCTCCCTCGTCGCCGACCGGAACCTCGGCTTCGACGATCGCCACGTGTTCGCGAAGATCGGCTACTTCTACCGCCCGGCCGGCATCCCCGCCGACGAGCGGCCGGCGAACGGCGGCTGGACCTACGGCGGTCTCGTCTTCGACGAGGGCGTCACCGGCCAGATCTTCGAGGACCAGTCGTACAGCCACCAGACGCAATGGTCGGGCTCGGCGCGCATCTTCCCGGGCGGCGAGATCAAGCTGTTCTTCACGGATGTCGCGTTCTATCGTGACGCCGCGGGCAAGGACATCAAGCCGTACGACCCGAAGATCGCGCTCAGCGTCGGCAAGGTGCACGCCAACAAGGAGGGCGTGAAGTTCACCGGCTTCGACAAGGTCATTCCGCTCCTGTCGGCCGACGGTACCTACTACCAGACCGGTGAGCAGAACCCGTACTTCAACTTCCGCGACCCGTTCACCTTCGAGGACCCGGCCCACCCGGGCGAGACCTTCATGGTCTTCGAGGGCAACTCGGCCATGCCGCGAGAGTCTGCCGCGTGCAACGCGGAGGACCTCGGCTACCGGGAGGGCGACCCCTACGCCGAGACTGTCGAGCAGGTGAACGCGTCGGGTGCGCCCTACCAGATCGGCAACATCGGTTTGGCGAAGGCGAAGAACGACGACCTCACCGAGTGGGAGTTCCTGCCGCCGATCCTCTCGGCGAACTGCGTGACCGATCAGACCGAACGGCCGCAGATCTACATGAAGGACGGCAAGTACTATCTCTTCACCATCAGCCACCGCGGCACCTACGCGGCCGACCTTGATGGCCCCGAGGGAGTGTACGGCTTCGTGGGCGACGGGATCCGCAGCGATTACCAGCCGATGAACCAGGGATCCGGGCTGGTGCTCGGCAACCCGACGAACCTCAACTTCAACAGCGGGTTCCCGTTCGCTCCCGACTACAACCAGCCCTTCGGCCACTTCCAGGCGTACTCGCACTACGTAATGCCGGGCGGCCTGGTGCAGTCGTTCATCGACACGATCGGCACCGAGGGCGACTTCCGGCGCGGCGGCACCCTCGCACCGACCGTGAAGATCGACATCGAAGGGGCGTCGTCGGCGGTCGACTACTCCTACGGTTCCTACGGCGGCGGGCTGGGTGGCTGGGCCGACATCCCGGCGAACCTCAATGTGAACCCGGGCGGGCAGATCAAGCCGCTGAAGTAATGGATCTCACGAAGAAGCGCCCGGCTGGATTTCCAGCCGGGCGCCTCGCTGTGTGTGCCTGGACTTGAGAAGGGCGGGATGCGGCGTCAACAGCCGCCGCATCCCGCCCGATCCTATTCGGTGCCTAATACGGGAGTAGAACGCGACTTCAGGCGGCAGCTGGGGGGGTACTGTCACATTGTTGGCAGGTTGCCGGAGATGCGCTGACAATCCCGGATATGAAACGAGCCACTGTACCTGCCAGCGACGCCATTTCCTATGCCGGTTACGCTTCCCGCCCGAGGCATCGAGCTGACCTGCGAGACGGTGCGGCGCTGGTCGGTGGGGTTTGGCCTGGGCATTGCCCGGCGTATTCGCTCCCGCGCTTTGGCCCGAGGCGACACGTGGCACCTCGATGAGGTGGTCGTCTCTCTCAATGGCAGGAAACACTGGCTGTGGCGCGCACTGGACCAGCACGGCGCAGTACTCGATGTGCTGGTGCAACGCCGGTGCGACAAGCGAGTGGCCAGGCGGCTCATGCGCAAGCTGCTCAGGAAGCACGATCGCGCTCCGCGAGTACCGGTCACCGACAAGCTCGGGAGTTGCGCGGCGGCGAACCGGGAAAGGGGATTGAACCTCGAACACCGCCAGCACAAGGGATTGAACAACCGGGCGGAGAACTCGCACCAGCCGACCCGAGGACGCGAGAAGGTGATGCGCCGCTTCGAATCGGCGCGCCAGTTGCAACAATTCGCTTCGATCCACGCTCAGGTCGCCCACCTGTTCATGCACTGCCGCTACCACTCGAACGCCCAGCAGAAACGAGCGGTACGCACCCAAGCCTTTGCGACTCGGGAACGGGTGACGTGCGCCCCGATGCCCGGACGGTTCGCCGCGCGAGTTCTTCATCCTCGCGCGCTACGTTCTCGGTCGGCCACACATCATCAACGTGACAGTACCCTCCGGCACTGGCTAGACTTCCCCCCTTTTTTCATGGTGGCAGTAGTTCCCATGGCGGCGAAAGTCGAACCCTTCTGGACGCGCAAGACCCTCGACCAGCTCGACGCCGAGGAGTGGGAGTCGCTGTGCGACGGTTGCGGCCTGTGCTGCCTGCAGAAGCTCGAGGACGAGGAGGACGGCGGCGTCTACTACACGCGCATCGCCTGCCGCCTGCTCGACCTGGAAACCTGCCGCTGCCGCGACTATGCCAACCGCCGCCGGTCGGTTCCGGACTGCATCCAGCTCACCCCGGCCCAGGCCGGCGAGTTCCAGTGGTTGCCGCCGACCTGCGCCTATCGGCTGGTCGCCGAGGGTAAGGACCTGCCGCTCTGGCACCCGCTGGTCTGCGGCGATGTCCAGGCGGTGCATCGCGAGCGGATATCCCAGGCTGGGCGCATGCTCAGCGAAACTTCGGTGTCCGAAGACGACTGGGAAGACTACCTGATCTTCCGCGCCGGCTGAGTCTGCGCCCGGCAGGCTCGGGGCCGGGCCGGATGCGGCCCCACCGATCCGCTTCGATGCTTCCCTTTGCGCCCGGCCAGCCGGCACACTTGTCCTGTCGGCCCCGCCAAGGAGTTTTCCCCATGTTCGCTCGCCCGAACCTGCTGTTCTGTGCCGCGCTGCTGGTCGCGTCCGTCCCGTCCTGGGCGGCGAACAAGGTCGATCTGGACTACCACGTACGCTTTCTGCCGCAGAGCGACCAGGCCGAGGTGCGCCTGACCCTGGAGCAGGGCAGCGCGGTTCGCAGCCTGCGCTTAGAGCTGGGCGACCAGGGCCGCTACAGCGATTTCCAGGGCGACGGGCAGTGGCAGCAGGAGGCGCCCGGCAGCGGTACCTGGCGGCCAGCGGCGGGCAAGAGCAGCCTGAGCTACCGGGTACGGGTCAGCCATGTGCGCGCCTCCGGGCGCTTCGATGCGCGGATGACCGAGCACTGGGCGCTGCTGCGCGGCGACGACCTGGTGCCCAGCGCCCATCTGGTCCAGCAGGATGGCGTGGAGCTGGTGGCGCGTCTGGAGTTCGAGCTGCCCGAGGGCTGGCAGGGCGTCGAAACCGGCTGGCCACGCATCGGCAAGAATCGTTTCCGCATCGACAACCCGGCGCGCCTGTTCGACCGGCCGACCGGCTGGCTGCTCGCCGGCCGGCTCGGTACAAGGCGTGTCACCCTGGGCAGCAGCGAGGTCAGCGTGGCGGCACCGCTCGGTGAGGGGATGCGGCGGATGGACATTCTGACCTTGCTGACCTTCGTCTGGGACGAATACCAGGCGGTGTTCCTCCGCGAGCCGGGCAAGCTGCTGGTGGTCGGCGCTGGCAACCCCATGTGGCGCGGCGGCCTGTCGGCGTCCAACTCCCTGTACTTGCACGCCGATCGCCCGCTGGTCAGCGAGAACGGCACCAGCGCCCTGCTGCACGAGCTGGTGCACGTGTTCGCCCGGATTCGCGACACCGACGAAAGTGACTGGATCAGCGAAGGGCTGGCCGAGTACTACGCCATCGAACTGCTGCGCCGCGCCGGTGGACTCGGCGAGGATCGCTACGAGCGGATTCGCCAGCAGCTGACCCGCTGGAGCCGCAAGGTCAAGAACCTGCGCGGCGAGCGCGTCAGCGGCGCGGCAACCGCCCGTGCCGTGCTCCTGCTGCAGGCGCTCGACGGGGAGATCCGCACACGCAGCGAGAATCGCCATTCGCTGGACGATGTGGTGCGGGGGCTGATCCGCATGGAGCGGGTCAATACTGACGACTTCATCGCAATCAGCGAAAACCTCATGGGCGGCAAGTCGCAGGTGCTGGATACGCCGCTGCTGGCAGTCAAAGCCAGGCCATGAGGAAAAGACTCGATTTTGATCGGTTCATTACAAAAAGACACATTTCTGTGAAGTTTTGCCTCAGCCGAAATCCGCGAGATGACGGTTTGGTTGCCAAGAAAACTTTCCAGACCGGCCATTATTCAAGTAATGGCAAAAAGCCATGCACGGGGCATGTGAATTGCACTGTTACTGTTTCAGCAGGCGTTACTAACTGCTTTCCTGTCTTGTCGAGGTGCGTGCAAAAATGGCTTTCAACATTCCCTGGTCAGCCGAGTTTGAAACCGGCATCGATATCATCGACGATCAGCACAAGCGTATCTTCGAGTACCTGAACGAGATCGATCAGGCAATTGCCCGCAAGTCGGTCGCGGAGATCGAAGGGGTCATCAAGGCGATCATCGACTATTCCATTTCCCATAACACCTTCGAAGAAAGCCTGATGGAAAAGGCCGGCTATCCGCTGCTCGAGGCGCATCACCAGGTGCACGAGCGTTTCAAGGGGCGCGCCCATGCCTACGGTACGCGCTTCGACAAGGGCGAAGATCCGATCCGCCTGGCGCGGGAAGTGCGCAGCGATATCGGCCTGTGGCTGACCAACCACATCAAGCGCGACGACAAGCATTATGTGAGCGATGTGAAGAAAAGCCTCGAGAGTGGCTTCGTCTCGCGGATGCTGGCCAAGTTCTTCCACTGAGCTCCAGGATCGCCAGCGCCGCTTTCCTTCTGTGCCTGCCTTGCCGCTGGTCAGCCTGCGGGCACCGATACCGATCCGGCACGTCTATCCCTAGAGGTGCTCAGCGGGAGGAGGGGGGTGGCATGCATCTGTTGGATTTGCGAGGTATGGGGCTGGTCGAGATCCTCAAGTGTACGGTGAAGGACTTCATGGACGACGAAATGCCGACCTATGCCTCGGCGCTGGCCTTCCAGATGTTCTTCTCCCTGTTCCCCTTCCTGCTGTTCCTGATCGCCCTGATCGGCTTTTTCGATCTGCAGAACTTCTTCGACTGGCTTCAGCAGCAGGCGGCCCTGTTGCTGCCGGCGGAGGTGATGGACCAGGTCAACGCGGTCATCACCCAGTTCCAGACCGAGCGGGTCGGGCTGTTTTCGGTGGGGATAGTGGTCGCCCTGTGGGCAGCCTCGGCCGGCGTTCGTTCGACCATGCTCGCCATGAACAAGGCCTATGATGTCGAGGAAGGCCGCCCAGCCTGGAAGCGCATTCCCCTGTCGGTGCTCTATACCATCGGCATCGCCCTGATGCTGCTGAGCGCTGCCGGCCTGATGCTCATCGGACCGGAAGTGATGAGCTGGCTGGCCGGCTGGGTGGGGCTGGAGCAACTGATCGTCACCCTCTGGACCTGGCTGCGCTGGCCGGTGGCGATATTGCTGCTGGTTCTGGCGGTGGCGTTGATCTACTACGTGGCGCCGGACGTCGAACAGCGCTTTCGTTTCATCACCCCTGGCTCGGTGCTGGCAGTGCTGGTATGGATCGCGGCCTCGCTCGGCTTCGGCTTCTATGTACGCAATTTCGGCAATTACGATGCGACCTATGGTAGCGTCGGGGCAATCATGGTGATGCTGCTGTATTTCTTAATCTCCTCGGCGGTGCTGCTGTTCGGTGCGGAGATGAATGCGGTGATCGAGCATCGCCATCCCGAAGGCAAGAATCCCGGGGAGAAGCAAAACCCCGATGATCAGAACCCTGACGAGAAGCAGAGGTGAGGCTCAGGTCCGGCCGAGTACCTTGAGCAGGAAGGCATATTCCAGCGCCACGTCCTTCAGCGCCTGGTAGCGTCCACTCATGCCGCCATGGCCAGCACTGAACTCGGTCTTCAGCAGCAGCAGGTTGTCGTCGGTCCGGCTGGCGCGCAGCCGGGCCACCCATTTCGCCGCCTCCCAGTACTGCACCCGGCTGTCGTGGTAGCCGGCCACCGCAAGGATCGCCGGGTAGGCCTGGGCGCGCACGTTCTCATAGGGGGCGTAGGCCTTGATCTGCGCATGGACCTCGGGATCGCGCGGGTCGCCCCACTCGTCATATTCAGTGACAGTCAGCGGCAGATCGGGGTTGTGCATGGTGTTCAGCACATCGACGAAGGGCACCTCGGCGATTGCTGCGGCGAACAGCTCGGGACGCCGGTTGAGCACGGTGCCGATCAGCAGGCCGCCGGCACTGCCGCCGCTGATCATCAGCCGGTCGGCGCGGGTGAAGCCCTGGGCGATCAACTGTTCGGCGACGGCGATGAAATCGCCGAAGGTGTTCTCCTTGTGGGCAAGCTTGCCGGCGCGATACCAGGCCTCGCCCAGCTCGCCGCCGCCGCGCACATGGGCGATGGCGAAGATAAAGCCGCGCTCCAGCAGGCTCAGCCGGGCATGGGAGAACCAGGGGTCGAGATTTTCGCCGTAGGCGCCGTAGCCGTACAGGTAGAGCGGGGCGGGGCGTTTTCCCCCCTCGTTCTGGAGGACGTCGCGGCGGGCGACCAGGCTGACCGGGATGCGCGCGCCATCGGCCGCCTCGGCCCAGAGCCGCAGGCTGAGGTAGTCGTCGGCATTGAACGGACCTTCCACCGGGGTTTCCTTGAGCACCTGCTGGGCGCCGTCGGCCAGGCCCAACTGGCGGATCTGCGCCGGGCGGTTGAGCGCCTCGTAGCGCAGGCGGATCACCGGGCTGTCGAACTCCAGGCTGTCCTGCACGTCCAGGCTGTAGGCGGCGTCCGGCAACTCGACGCGATAGGGCGTGGCCTCGGCCGGGTGCACTTCGACGATCGGCAGGCCCTGCTCGCGCAGGCTGAGGACAAAGCCGCCGGCATTCAGGCCGAGGTCCTCGATCATCCGCGCCTCGTCGTGGCCGATCCGCGGCCGCCAGTGCTCGCGGCCGGGGCTGGCCTCGCGCGCCTGGTAGACGGCGAAATTGATGCCGTCCTGGTTGCTGCGGATCAGCCAGCCCCAGTCGCCGTCGATGCGCCCGTGGTCGGGGTAGTACTCGTGGCCCTCCTGGCGTGGCGCCAGGCAGACGAAGGCCTCCTGTGGGTGCTCGGCGTCCAGCACCCAGGCCTCGCCGGTGGTCTTGCTGTTGCTCAGGAGGATCAGTTGGCGTTCCGAGCTGGCGCGGTAGCAGTGGATGAAGAAGCGCCCGTCCGGCTCGTTGAATACCAGTTCGGCCTCGTCGGTGCCGAGCCGGTAACGGTAGAGCTTGTGCGGCCGCTGGGTGTCGTCCAGCTCGGCGAAGAACAGCGTCCGGCTGTCGTTGGCCCAGGTCATGCTGCCGTCGCAGTCCTCGAAGGGCAGCTCGTGGAGCTCGCCGCTATCCAGCTCCTTGACGAACAGCCGGTAGATCTCGTCGCCGCTGGTGTCCAGGCTGTAGGCCAGGCGCCTGTGGTCGGGGCTGATCTCGAAGGCGCCGAGCGACAGGTAGCCGCCGTCGGCCAGGGCGTTGGGATCGAGCAGCAGCTCCTCGCGGCTGTCGTCGGTCTGCAGCGAGCCGTCCGCCGGGCGCGGGCAGCGGTAGTGGCGCGGGTATTCGTCACCGGCGCGGGTGCGCTGGTAGTAGAGCCAGGGGCCCCAGGGAATCGGCAGGGACAAATCGGTTTCGCGGATGCGGCCCTTGATCTCCTGGAACAGGGTTTCGCGCAGCGTGCCGACATCCTCGAGCTGGGCCTCCAGATAGGCGTTTTCCGCCTCCAGGTAGGCGAGCACCTGCGGGTCGCCGCGCTGCTCCAGCCAGCGGTAGGGATCGGCGGGGTGGTTCTCGATACGGGCGATGGGGGCTTGCGGCATGGCTGCTCCTGGCGGCGACTGGCGTCCGACGGCGCGACTTCCGGCAGTGGCGCCGCGGCGGGGAAATGTCGTTATCATAAGCATCCTTCAGCCAGTCTCACACCGCCATGATCGAGAACGACTATCTGCTTGTCTGGGCCGCCTATGGCATCGCCGCGCTTGGCTGCCTGCTGGTCTGGTTCCGGCTGACCCGCTGGATGTGGCGCTGGTTGCGCGAGCCGCTGCGTGTGGTGGTGGCGGTGCTGCTGCTGACCCCGACCATCGTCGATCCGGGCAGAGAGCTATTCGCCCCGGCCATCGCTATCACCGCCCTCGACCTGCTGTTCGGCGTCGGCAACAACGCCTGGCGCGCGGTGGCCGATCTGGCGCTCTACGGGATGATCGCCGTGGCCTTGTACCTGCTGCTGGCAGCGCTGCGCTGGCTGCTCTGGCGCCGCCGCGGTGTTGCCAACGAGTCGCCCGCGGTCGCCGAGCACGAGCCGACCCTGCGCGAACTGATGGCCAGCGGCGAAGTCGGCGAGCGTTCGGGGCGGCAGGGGTTGCGTGCCGGATCGCGTCTCTGAAACCGGCCCTGGCCGTCTGCGAGGGGCTCAGCGATGTGCGAACTGCTCGGCATGAGTGCCAACGTCCCGACCGACATCGTATTCAGCTTCACCGGCCTGATGCAGCGTGGCGGGCGCACCGGCCCGCACCGCGACGGCTGGGGTATCGCCTTTTACGAGGGTCGCGGCGTGCGGCTGTTCCAGGACCCGACGGCGAGCGCCGACTCCGAGGTGGCTCGACTGGTGCAGCGCTATCCGATCAAGAGCGAGCTGGTCATCGGTCATATCCGCCACGCCAATGTCGGGCGAACCTGTCTGGCCAACACCCATCCCTTCGTGCGTGAACTCTGGGGACGCAACTGGTGCTTCGCCCACAACGGCCAGCTGGTGGATTTCCAGCCGCCTGCGGGGTTCTATCGGCCGGTGGGGGACACCGACAGCGAACGGGCCTTCTGTGACTTGCTCAACCGGGTGCGGCAGGTCTTTCCCGAGCCCGTTGCGGAGCAGCAGCTGCTGCCGATCCTGGTGGAGGCCTGTAACGAATACCGCGGCAAGGGCGTATTCAACTGCCTGCTGGGCAATGGCGAATGGCTGTTCAGCTTCTGCAGTACCAAGCTGGCGCAGATCACCCGCCGTGCCCCTTTCGGCCCGGCGCGGCTGAAAGACGCCGACCTGACCGTGGATTTCCAGGCAGTGACGACCCCGAACGATGTGGTAACGGTGCTGGCCACCGAGCCCCTGACTGCCAACGAAACCTGGATCGCCCACCGGCCGGGTGAGTGGACCCTCTGGCGGCTGGGCGAGTGCATCGCCTACGGAGAGGCCGCGCCAGCCTGAGCAGCCGCCTTCCCCCGCGGTCGGCTGGTCGGATTCACTTGGCCAGAAAGCGCATACCCTCTTCCAGGCCGCTCAGGGTCAGCGGGTACATGCGCTGACCCACCAGTTCACGGACGATCTGCGTCGAAGTGCCATAGTTCCACGCATGTTCGGGGGCCGGATTGATCCAGATGAGCTTGCGGTAGGTTTCCATGAAACGCTGCATCCACACCAGACCGGCTTCCTCGTTCCAGTGCTCGACGCTACCTCCGGGCTGGAGGATTTCGTAGGGCGACATGGACGCGTCGCCGACGAACACCACCTTGTAGTCCGGGCCGTACTTGTGCAGCAGGTCATGGGTCGCGATGCGCTCGGAGTGGCGCCGGCGATTGTCCTTCCACAGGCTCTCGTAGATGAAGTTGTGGAAGTAGTAGTGCTCCAGGTGCTTGAACTCGCTGCGGCAGGCCGAGAACAGCTCCTCGCAGACCTTTACATGAGGATCCATCGAGCCGCCGATATCCAGCAGCAGGAGCAACTTCACCTTGTTGTGCCGTTCCGGGCGCAGCTGGATGTTGAGCAGGCCGGCGTCCCGCGCGGTGTGGGTGATGGTGGCGTCAAGATCGAGTTCTTCGGCCGCGCCTTCGCGGGCGAAGCTGCGCAGGCGGCGCAGCGCCATCTTGAGGTTGCGCGTGCCCAGCTCGACCTGGTCGTCGAGGTTGCGGTAGTCGCGCCTGTCCCAGACCTTGAGCGCCTTGCCCTGGCGCGCTCCGGCATCGCCGACGCGGATGCCCTCGGGGTGGTAGCCGCCCGAGCCGAACGGGCTGGTGCCGCCGGTGCCGATCCACTTGTTGCCGCCGGCATGCCGTTCCTTCTGCTCTTCGAGGCGCTGTTTGAACGTCTCAAGCAGTTGGTCGAGGCCGCCGAGGGAGCGGATCTGCGCCTTCTCCTCGTCGGTCAGCAGGCGCTCGAATTCCTTGCGCAGCCATTCCTCGGGAATCAGCGCCTCGAGCAGGGCGTCGAGGTTTTCCAGCCCCTGGAAGTAGGCGGTGAAGGCCCGGTCGAACTTGTCGAAATGCCGTTCGTCCTTGACCAGGATAGTGCGGGCGAGGAAGTAGAAGGCGTCCATGTCGGCAAACACCAGCCGCTGCTCGAGCGCCTCGATCAGGTCGAGCAGCTCGCGCAGCGAAACCGGCACCCGGGCCGCGCGCATTTCGTTGAACAGGTTGAGCAGCATGAGCAGGCTCCCATGGGGATTCCGGGCGGCAAACCGCGCTGCGGGTTTTCCATCCTAGCGGTTGGCGCGGCGGGTCATGAAGGCCAGGCGTTCCAGCAGCTGCACGTCCTGCTCGTTCTTCACCAGGGCGCCGGCCAGCGGCGGGATGGCCCGGGTCGGGTCGCGTTCGCGCAGCACCGAGAGGTCGATGTCGTCAGCCAGCAGCAACTTCAGCCAGTCGACCAGCTCGGAGGTCGAGGGCTTCTTCTTCAGCCCGGGGATCTCGCGCACGTCGAAGAACAGGTCGAGCGCCTCGGCCACCAGCTCTCCCTTGATGCCGGGAAAATGCACGTCGACGATCTTCTGCAGCGTTTCGCGGTCGGGAAAGGCGATGTAGTGGAAAAAGCAGCGGCGCAGGAAGGCGTCGGGCAGTTCCTTCTCGTTGTTCGAGGTAATGACCACGATCGGCCGCTGGCGGGCCTTGACGGTTTCGCCGGTCTCGTAGACGAAGAACTCCATGCGGTCGAGTTCCTGCAGCAGGTCGTTGGGGAACTCGATGTCGGCCTTGTCGATCTCGTCGATCAGCAGGACCACCCGTTCCCCGGCCTCGAAGGCTTCCCACAGCTTGCCTTTGCGGATGTAATTGCGCACGTCGTGGACCTTGTCCACGCCCAGCTGCGAGTCGCGCAGGCGGCTCACCGCGTCGTACTCGTAGAGGCCCTGCTGGGCCTTGGTAGTGGACTTGATGTGCCAGGCGATCAACCGGGTGCCGAGGGAGTCCGCCAGCTGTTCGGCGAGCAGGGTCTTGCCAGTGCCGGGCTCGCCCTTGACCAGCAGCGGGCGCTGCAGGGTGATGGCGGCGTTGACGGCGAGCTTGAGGCTGTCGCTGGCCACATAGGTGGAGGTGCCCTGGAACTTCATCATGAATCCTCGCATGGTGGCGCCGGTATGCGTCGGCCTTTTTTCCTTGGACCTTTTGGATCTTGATCCGACTATAACGTGTATGCGTCGGAGCGGGAACGACGGGATCTGGACGGCGTTTCCACAGCGGCTTAGGCTTGCGCATCTTCAGGGCATACATCAACAAGGAACGCGCCATGAGCCGCATCTATGCCGACAACGCACAGTCCATCGGCAATACGCCGCTGGTCAAGATCAACCGCCTGGCTCCCCAGGGCGTGACCATCCTGGCCAAGATCGAGGGACGCAATCCGTCCTATTCGGTCAAGTGCCGGATCGGCGCCAATCTGGTCTGGGACGCCGAGGCCAGCGGACGCCTGAAGCCCGGCATGACCCTGGTCGAGCCGACCTCGGGCAATACCGGCATCGGCCTGGCCTTCGTCGCCGCAGCACGCGGCTACAAGCTGATCCTCACCATGCCGGCGTCGATGAGTCTGGAGCGGCGCAAGGTGCTCAAGGCCCTGGGCGCCGAGCTGGTGCTCACCGAGCCGACCAGAGGCATGAAGGGCGCCATCGAAGAGGCGACCGAAATCGCCGCCTCGAACCCCTCGCTGTACTTCATGCCGCAGCAGTTCGACAACCCGGCCAACCCGGATATCCACGAGAAGACCACCGGTCCGGAAATCTGGAACGACACCGACGGCGCGGTGGATGTGCTGGTCGCCGGGGTCGGTACCGGCGGCACCATCAGCGGCGTGTCCCGCTACATCAAGCAGACCTGCGGCAAGCCGCTGCTCTCGGTGGCCGTTGAGCCGGCCGGCTCTCCGGTGATCAGCCAGACCCTGGCCGGCGAGGAGGTCAAGCCCGCGCCGCACAAGATCCAGGGCATCGGCGCCGGTTTCGTGCCGAAGAATCTGGATCTGGCGTTGGTCGATCGGGTCGAGCAGGTCACCGACGATGAGGCCAAGGTCATGGCCCTGCGCCTGATGCGCGAGGAGGGCATCCTCTGCGGGATTTCCAGCGGCGCGGCCATGGCCGCTGCGGTGCGTCTGGCTGAGCGCGAGCCATCGCTGCAGGGCAAGACCATCGTGGTGATCCTGCCGGACTCCGGCGAACGTTACCTGTCGAGCATGCTGTTCGAGGGACTGTTCAGTGAGCAGGAACTGATCCAGTAAGGGCCGGCGGGGCGCGGTGGGGACTATTTTCCGCTGCGCTCGGGGGCGGAGCCGTGCGATTCGCCGCCATGCCTTTTTGATTCGGATCAGACCTTGATGTGAAAACTGGGGCTATCCTGAAAAGAAGGATGGCACAGATTGCCCCTGCAATCGCTGCCCGAATGCCCCACTTGGTCGTAACCGGAGGACTGGTCATGAACGCTTGGCTCAATCGTTTGCTCGCCGATCTCGCTACCCTGTTCGGTCTGGATGCCGCCGGGTGCCTTCAGCCCATTCCCTTGGAAAGCGACGAGCGCCGTCGTCTGGCCGAGGAGCGTGCACGCCGCCGCTGATCGCTGCTCTGGCAGGGCGCCCGCGGGCGCCTTGCCCCGTTTCCGTCCCGCCCGGGCTGTGGCAGACTGCTCCGCAGAGGAGAGTCTATGCCGCGTTCCTGTTGTCCCCGTTGTGCGCGTCCGCTGAGCCACTGCTTGTGCGCATTCATTCCCATGTTGTCCAGCCGCACTCGGGTGCTGATCCTGCAGCATCCCGCAGAGGTGTCCCATGCCCTGAACACCGCACGCCTGGCTGCATTGGCATTGGGCAATGGCGAGCTGCGGGTGGGCGAGACATTCCCTGCGCTGGCGGCAGAGCTGAAGCACTGCCCCTACCGCAGCTGCCTGCTGTTTCCCGGCGGGGGGGCCATGCCGCTGGCCGAGCTGGCACAGGACGGGCGGCCCCTCCAGCTGATCGTTCCGGATGGCACCTGGCGCAAGGCCTGCAGGATCCTCCATGTCAATCCGCAGCTGGCAGCCTTGCCGCGAGTCGCCCTGCCGGAGGGGCTGGCGTCGCGCTACCGGCTGCGCAAGGCGCCCATGGCCGGGGCGCTGTCGACCGTCGAGGCGATCGTGTGCGCCCTGAACATCCTCGAGGGGCCTGGTCGCTTCGATGCCATGCTGCGTCCCTTCGAGGCGCTAATCGAGGGACAAATCGCGGCGATGGGAGAGGCGGTCTACCGGCGCAACCACGGCGGCGGCCCAGTAGGATAGGTTAGCCGGTCCACACCGGCCGGGTTTTCTGCCTGAGGATGTAAACCGTGACCAGCGCGGCGCTGGCCAGCATGAGGAGGCGGGCAGGGGCCAGCGGAATCAGATAGCAGGACAGCAGGATGCTCGCCCACATCAGGCCGACAGCGTAGACCTTGACCTTGAGGGGAATACCCCTGCCATCCAGGTAGTCGCGGATCCAGGGGCCCAGGTAGGGATGGCCGACCAGCCAGAGATAGAAGCGCCGTGAGCTGCGCATGAAGCAGGCCGCTGCCAGCAGCAGGAAGGGGGTGGTCGGCAGCAGCGGCAGAAAGATGCCGATCACCCCCAGCGCCAGGCTGAGCAGGCCGACCGCCTGCAGGACATGGCGCACCAGGCGGGAGCGGCTTTCGCGGACGGTCCGCGTCATCTCGCCCCCCTCAGTGAGGACGCGGTTTGAGCAGCGCGGGTTTTTCCTCGGGCGCGTGGCAGAGCAGGAACAGTGTGGTGAGCAGGTCCGGAATCTGCTGGATCATCTCATCCACCAGCTTGCGGTCGTGGGCGATTTCCGCGAAGTCCGGCTGGTCTTCGAACAGGCCGGAGGCGATCATGATCGGCAGCAGCAGCTCGCTGACTTCCTCCTCGGACTCCTCGAACCAGGCCTCCTCGCGCAGGAAGACCCCCTCCATGAAGCCGATGCACCAGCCGCGCAGGTCGGAGTCGTCGGGGTTGTCGCCCAGATCAAGCTCGCAGGGCAGCTCGGGATCCTCATCGCCGGCCAGTTGGCGGCCGATATGCGCCTTGAGCTGGAGCAGCGTGGCCTCGATTTCCTCCCGTTCGAGGTCGCTGCGATAGTGCGGCGGCTCGGCGAACAAGGAGTCGATCCATTCGTGCTCGGGCACGGGTTCCGGGCTAATCGACAAAGCCGTCAGGTAGCCGTGAGTGGCGATGTAGTCCAGCGCCTCTTCATGCAGATCGTCGGCGTCGAGAAAGGCTTGCAGGCGGGACAATTGCTCGGCAAAGGACATGGCACGACTACCTTGAAGGTTGGGGAGGCTGGATTTTAGCCCGGATAACGCCCGGCGGCGTGCAGCAGCGCGGTTTTTTTCGTGGCCGGTCGCACGGGACGCGTTCGGCAGCTACCGGAGCGGGAGCCGGTAGCCGGGCACTCACGTATAATGCGCCGTTTCATGGCGGCCCCGCTCGGAGCCGTGCGGTCGATTCAACCCGACAGGCCCACCCGGCCTCGTTGCTCCGTTTGGAGTGTCCATGCTCGAACAGGCTCTGCGCATTCTCAAGGACGTCTTCGGTTACGACTCGTTTCGTGGCAACCAGGCGGCAATCATCGAGCGCGTCGCCCGAGGCGGCGACGCCCTGGTGCTGATGCCGACCGGCGGTGGCAAGTCGCTCTGCTACCAGGTCCCGGGATTGCTGCGTGAAGGACTGGCGGTGGTGGTTTCGCCGCTGATCGCGCTGATGGAGGATCAGGTTGCCACCCTTGACGAGCTGGGCGTGCCGGCGGTGGCGCTGAACTCCACGCTGAGCACCGACGAGCAGCGCGAGATCGCCGAGCGGATCCGTCTGGGTGAGATCAAACTGCTCTATCTGGCCCCGGAGCGTCTGGTGCAGCCGCGCATGCTGGCCTTTCTGCAGCGCCTGCCTATCGGCCTGTTCGCCATCGACGAGGCGCACTGCGTGTCCCAGTGGGGGCACGACTTTCGGCCCGAATACCTGCAGCTGGGCCAGCTCGCCGAACTGTTCCCACAGGTGCCGCGCATTGCCCTGACCGCAACGGCGGACAAGCGCACCCGCGAGGAAATCGTCCTGCGCCTGCACCTGGAAAACGCCGAGCGCTTTCTCTCCAGTTTCGACCGGCCGAACATCTTCTACCGCATTGTCGCCAAGGATCAGCCGCGCAAGCAGCTGCTCGGCTTTCTCGCCGAGCGCCGTGGCGACGCCGGGATCGTCTACTGCCTGTCGCGGAAGAAGGTTGAGGAAACCGCCACCTTTCTCGCCGAGCAGGGTTTTCCGGCGCTGCCCTACCACGCCGGACTGTCGAACGAGCTGCGCACCTGCCACCAGAGGCGCTTCCTCAACGAGGAGGGGCTGATCATGGTGGCGACCATCGCCTTCGGCATGGGCATCGACAAGCCCAACGTGCGCTTCGTCGCCCATCTCGACCTGCCCAAGTCGCTGGAAGCCTATTATCAGGAAACCGGCCGTGCCGGACGCGACGGCCTGCCGGCGGATGCCTGGATGGCCTACGGCCTGCAGGACGTGCTGCTGCTCAAGCAGATGCTCAACGGCTCTGAGGGCGACGAGCGGCACAAGCGGATCGAACAGCACAAGCTCGACGCCATGCTGGCGCTGTGCGAGGAGACCCGTTGCCGCCGTCAGGCGCTGCTGGCCTATTTCGACGAGGAGCTGGCCGAGCCCTGCGGCCACTGCGACAACTGCGTCGACGGCGTGCAGACCTGGGACGCCACCGAGGCTGCCCGGCAGGCGCTGTCGACCATCTACCGCAGCGGCCAGCGCTATGGCGTTGGTCATCTGGTGGACATCCTGCTTGGTCGCGACAATGACAAGGTGCGCAGCCTGGGGCATCAGCACCTGTCGGTGTTCGGTGTCGGCAAGGCGCACAGCGAAGGGGAGTGGCGCACGCTGTTCCGTCAGTTGGTCGCCCGCGGTCTGGCCGACGTGGATCTGGACGGCTATGGCGGCCTGCGCCTGAACCAGGGCTGCCGGGCGTTGCTGCGCGGTGAGGTGAGCCTGGAGCTGCGCCGCGATCTCAAGCCGCAGACACCGCGGCCGACGGCCAGCGCCGCCAGCCAACTGGTTCGTCATGACGAGCGCGAGCAGTGGGAGGCGCTGCGCACGCTGCGCCGCAGACTGGCGGAAGAGCATTCGGTGCCGCCCTATGTGATCTTCCCCGATGCTACGCTGCTGGAAATGCTGCGCAGTCGGCCGCGTTCGCTGTCCGAGATGGCGCGGGTCAGCGGCGTCGGTGCGCGCAAGCTGGAGCGCTATGGCGAGGCCTTCCTTGAGGTACTCAACAAGGCCAGCGAGTTGCTGAAGCCGGTGACCGATCTGCGCCACGAGCTGGTCAGCCTGGCTCGTGCCGGCATGACGCCGACGCAGATCGCCCGCCAGCTGGATTGTACGGAAAAGAACGTCTATGGCCTGTTGGCCGAGGCCATCGGCCGGCGCCAGCTCACCCTCGAACAGGCGCTTGACCTGCCCGAGGAACTGCTCGGTGAAATCCACGATGCTTTCCTCGACGACGACGACGAACTGCCGCCGGTCGCGGCGTTGGCCGAGCAGTTCGGTGGACGGGTTCCGCAGGGGGTGCTGCAATGCGTACGCGCGGCCCTACAGGTCGAGCTCGATTCCTGATCGACGCATTGCACCAGAACTGCTTTTACATCTTTTGACTAAAAGTCGCGTGGCATATTATTTGGCTTGCAGTTACGGTTAGCTTACTAATAATTAGTCCAAGTACCCGTGCGAGCTTTTCCCATGTCCTACTTGAATCAGCATCGCTTTGCGATGCAACTTGCTCAGTTGTCACGTGCCTGGCGTGCCGAGCTGGATCGTCGGTTGTCCGGAATGGGCTTGTCACAGGCGCGCTGGCTGGTGCTGCTGCATCTGGCCCGCTTCGAGGCCCGTGTCGGGAAGTGGCCTACCCAGCGCGAACTGGCCAAGAGCGTGGCGGTTGAGGGGCCGACCCTGGCCCGGCTGCTGGATACCCTGGAGGCGCAAGGGCTGGTCAGCCGTCAGGCAGTGGCGGAGGATCGGCGGGCCAAGCGGATTGTGCTGAACCCGGTGGCAGTGCCGCTGATCGAGAGGATCGAGGCGATTTCCTCCGAGTTGCGTCAGGAGCTCTTTGCGGGCATCGACCCGGAGGAGCTGCGTCTCTGCCAGCAGGTGCATGCGCGGATCCTCGCCAACCTGGAGAAGCCCTGAAGCGTCGCGCCCTGGCTTCGGCATTCCAGCTCGGTTTGCCGGCAGGGGCAGATGCCCATGCGCAGCACTATCATGGTAGCTAGCCTGTCACAGCTTCCTGGGGGCGCCATGAATACGGCCAAGCCGGAAATCCTCATCACCTACTGCACCCAGTGTCAGTGGCTGCTGCGTGCCGCCTGGCTGGCCCAGGAGCTGCTCAGCACTTTCGGCGAGGATCTCGCTAGAGTCAGCCTGGAGCCGGGCCGCGGCGGGGTATTCCGCATTACATGCGATGGCGTGCAGATCTGGGAGCGCAAGGCCGACGGTGGCTTTCCCGAGGCCAAGGTGCTTAAGCAGCGTGTGCGCGACCGGATCGATCCGGGACGCAATCTCGGCCATAGCGACCGTCCCTGAGTTCCGCTGCGGCGCTTGGCGCGCTGTCACTGAATCGACCCGGCACCGTCACTGCGCCTTCATCCCAGGCGCGGAAGATCGGTTAAACCCTGCCGGAGATCGCCCATGAGCAGTGCCCAATTCTTTAAGCCGACCGACAAGCAATCCGTCCGTACGCTCTGGATTTCCGATGTCCATCTCGGTACGCGCGACTGCAAGGCCGAGCATCTGGCGAGTTTTCTCAAGCGCTATCACGCCGATACACTCTATCTGGTCGGTGATATCATCGATGGCTGGCGGTTGCGCAGCGGCATCTACTGGCCACAGGCGCATACCAATGTCATCCGTCGCCTGCTGACCATGAGCAAGCGCGGCACCAAGGTGATCTACGTCACCGGCAACCATGACGAGTTCCTGCGCCGTTATTCCGCGCTGATGCTGGGCAACATCCACCTGGTCGACGAGGCAGAGCACATCACTGCCGATGGCCGGCGGCTGCTGGTAATCCATGGCGACCAGTTCGACGTGGTCACCCGCTGCCACAGATGGCTGGCCTTCCTTGGCGACTCTGCCTACGGCGTCACCCTGACCCTCAACCGCTGGCTCAACCACTGGCGCGAGCGCTGGGGCTACGGCTACTGGTCGCTGTCGGCCTGCCTCAAGTACAAAGTAAAGACAGCGGTGAACTTTATCAGCGACTTTGAGGAGGCCATCGCCCATGAGTGCCAGCGCCGTGGCTTCAACGGCGTAGTCTGCGGGCACATCCATCATGCGGAAATCCGTCGCCTGGGCGAGGTGGAGTACCTCAACTGCGGCGACTGGGTGGAGTCCTGCACGGCGCTGATCGAGCACGGGGACGGCACCATCGAGCTCTATCGCCTGGCCGAGGAGCAGGCACCCCAGATGCGGCAGGGAGGAGCGGGACTGGCGAGCGCCATTGAGACGGCGGCATGAGAATTCTGATTGTCAGCGATGCCTGGCTGCCGCAGGTCAACGGCGTAGTCACCAGTCTACAGTCCCTGATCGGCGAGTTGCGCGAGCTGGGCCACCAGGTTCGGGTGCTGTCGCCCGGCGACTTCCGCTCTCGGCCCTGCCCGACCTATCCGGAAATTCCGCTGGTCTGGGAGCTCTGGCGGGTGGGGCCGGCAATCCGTGAGTTTCGTCCGGATTGCGTGCACCTGGCCACCGAGGGCCCCCTGGGCTGGGCCGCCCGACACTGGCTGATGAAGCGCGGAATGGCGTTTTCCACTGCAATTCACACCCGCTTCCCGGAGTATGTCCATACCCGCTGGCCGTGGTTGCCGCTCAGTTTGGGCTACGCTCTGCTGCGCGCCTTCCACCGGCCGAGCCGTGCGGTGCTGGTGAGCACCGTGCGCCTGCGCGAGGAGTTCAGGCACTGGCGCCTGCCGCGGTTGGTCATCTGGCGCAAGGGTGTGGATACCCGACTGTTCTTTCCGCAGCCGGAGCGGCCCGGGCCGGAGCGGCCGGTCTTTCTCTATGTCGGGCGCATCGCGCTGGAGAAGAACCTGGAGGCCTTCCTGACACTCGACCTGCCGGGCGAGAAGCGAGTGGTCGGGGACGGGCCGCAGCGCGCGGAACTGGAGGCGCGTTATCCGGAGGCGAGCTTTCTTGGCTATCGGCATGGTCAGGAGCTCGCCGCGGCCTATGTCGAGGCCAGCGTGCTGGTGTTTCCCTCGCGTACAGACACCTATGGTTTGGTGATGCTGGAGGCGTTGGCCTGTGGCACCCCGGTGGCGGCATTTCCGGTGCCGGGTCCGCTGGACGTGGTGGTGGCGGGAGTGAGCGGCGTGCTCGACGAGGATCTCGGCAAAGCCTGCCTGGCCGCGCTGGAGCTGAATCGCACACACTGTGCCGAGTTGGCGGCCCGGCAGTCCTGGCGCGCCTCGGCGCTCGAGTTCCTGGCCCACCAAGTGCTGTTGGATGGTGAGCCGTGCATCCGGCCGCAGGCACGCGCGGGATTCTGGACGGATGCCCTGGCCGACTAGATTCGCTGCGAGGACTCCGGCCCGCTTCACGGGCTCGAGAGGATAGAGAGGATAGAGAGGCAGGGCTACTCCACTGGCGGGAAGTGGCCGGCACTCCTGATGCTTCTATTTTGGCAAGGCTTGGTTGGGGAAGCGGGTGTTGCGGGGGGTTGTTGCGCTCTGAGTCGGATTCGATCCATCTGATCCGGAGGTCATCCCGGGCCGTTTTGGCAGCGGAAGATCCGCTAGTCCGTGTGTTGCCGCAGTTCGTGCCTAGACGGTGACCTTGTCCCTGAGCTTTTCCGCGGCCTGGCGAAGAGCCAGGATGACCCGTTCCTTGTCGAAACTCTGGATATCGTTGGTGTCCAGATACATCGAGAAGCCCGGCATTTCGTGTTCGATGAAGCTGGACACGGCGCCAAGGTCGCGGCGGAAGTCCACGATCTGATAGATCTGCACCGGCCGGCTGAAGCCTTTGACCGTGATCTGGCCCTTGTCGCGGCACATGATCACGTCTTTCACCAGTGAATAGGTCTCATGAGATATTAAGATCTCCCCGGCATCCGATGCGCTTTCCAGGCGGCTGGCGAGGTTCACCTCGCGACCAATAATGGTGTAGTCCATCCGCGTGTCGGCGCCGAAGTTGCCGACCGTGCAATAGCCGCTGTTAATGCCCATGCGGATTTCCAGCGGCTTGGTGATGCCCTGAGCGCGCCATTGCTGGCGCAGTACCTTCATGTGCTTGCGCATGGCAATGGCCATAGAGACCGCGGCGACTGCATCGTTCTTCGAACCCTCGGTGGTGGGATCGCCGAAGAACACCATCACCGAATCGCCAACGAATTTGTCGATAGTGCCGCCATATTTCAGGGCGATCTTCGACATTTCATTCAGGTAGTTGTTGAGCAGGTCGGTCAGGGCCTCGGCTTCAAGCTCCTCGGACAGCTCAGTGAACCCCTTGATATCGGAGAAGAACACGGTGAGCTTCTTGCGTTGGGTTTCCAGACACACACTCTTTCTGCCTGTGAAGATCGACTCCCAAACTTGCGGCGACAGGTATTTGGCCAGGCTGCTGGCCAGCTGGGCAGACCTTTCCTGTTCCCGCTTGATCTCGCCGCGAATCTGGATAAGCCGCTGGCTCTGTCGGTAGACGAAGCAGGCGGTAATACAGACGTACAGCATGGTGAAGGCGGCGCTCACCAAGGCGACCAAGTCGGGTGTGGGGCCCCGATAGGAGGGCGCGAGCAACATGTTGGCCAGCAGCGCCGTGCTCAGGGCTACCAGCACGGCGAGTGCCAGATTGCGTGTGCCGCCCGTCATTAGTGCGCTGAAGCAGAGGGTCAGTAAGAACATCAGGCTGGGCACGATCGAGAAGCTCAGGAGCACCGCACCCAACCCGACATGTATTGCATCGACGAACAGCAGGACCTGGCTGGTCTGTTGCGGGTAGTCGAGACGATAGCCCTGGCTGAGGTGATGGGCGAGGGGGGGATAGAGCAGAGCATAGGGCACTAGCCAGAGAATGTCGTAGCTGAAATATTGCACATAGGTGCCTGCAGCGACACTCGCGGCGGCGGCAATATAGGCTAGCATGCGCGAGTAGTATTGGCGCAGCGGGTACGAGGAGGCGGGCAGTCCGCCTTGGGAGCTACTATTTACGTCTTGCATGGGAGGAGCCTTCCTTGCTGCTACTGCTGAAGCTTATGCTTGTTATGACACAAAGCTTATGCTTTAGCTGCAATGGTTACAATCATGCGCTGAAAGATTAGGCATGAGACTTCCGGGCATGATCAGGCATACTCGATGGGGTATTCTGGTGACCGGCGCGTGGGTCAGATGCCCATGTTGGCCAGGCTTTGCAGGATGTTGCGCAGGGTCACGGCGAGCGTCGGATGCTCGGCCTCGAAGCGCTCCACGGCCAGGTTGATGCCATCCACCAGGTTTTCGTCTGGTGCACCGCCTGCGTCGCGGGCGAGCTGCAGTTCGATTTCCTGGATCAAGGAGGTCAGTTTATCGCGCTCATCGGCGCTCATCGGCGGATTCTGCGCCAGTTGATCGCGCAGTTGTTGCAAATGCCGCTGCAGATTTTCGGGCATGACAACCTCCACTCATGAGATTTCCTTGAAGGAAAAGAATAGTTCAGGCAGGGAGTGCCTGCTTGATCCTGATCAAAGGGGGAAGGGTTTCGGATTTTTCCGTCTTTGCCGACGTGATCTGATTCGTCGGAGCGGCGGGTCTCTGATTGGTGCAGTCGTTCCCCCTCATCCTGGCCGAGATGGCACAAGGCCGGGTCCTGCGTGAGCCGATGTCCTGCCGGCAGCCAGGAAGCCTAAAAGCGTAGCGCTGGCTTCAGCGAAGCCAAGATAATGACTGTGTGTGACATATCCATGACCAGAGAGGCTCCAGCTCCAGCCCAATTGCAAAAGCTTGTGACCGACTATGACTTTGGTTTTATCAGCAACCGCGGTTATGCTGCTGCCTGAATGCATAGCAGACTATATACTCGGCCACTATTGAATAATTCTTCGCGGAGGAGGTACCTGCAATGCGTGTGATTGCCGCCGACCGGACCAAACGATTGGGCCGTACGCTGGTCTGTGCTGGACTGGCCCTGTTGCCCGTAGTGGCAGCGGCTGCTGAGGAGGACCCTTGGGAGGGTGTCAACCGGGCGATATTCCGTTTCAACGACACCCTGGATACCTATTTCTTGAAGCCAGTTGCCAAGGGTTATCAAGCGATTACCCCGCAGTTCTTCGAGGATGGCGTGCACAACGTCTATCGCAACATCGGTGACGTCGGTAATTTGGCCAACGATCTGCTGCAGGCCAAGTTCCCTGATGCGGGGGTCGATAGCAGCAGGCTGCTGCTCAACAGCACCCTGGGCGTACTGGGGTTCTTCGACGTGGCCACCAAGATGGGGCTTGACCGTAACGACGAGGACTTCGGTCAGACCCTGGGGGCCTGGGGCGTGCAGAGTGGTCCCTATGTGGTTTTGCCGTTCTTCGGGCCAAGCACAGTGCGTGATGCCGGCGGACTGGTCGTGGACGCCTATACAAAACCTTACCCATACATGGATGACGACATTCGGACTCGCAACATCATGCTCGGTCTCAATATCGTGGATACGCGTGCCAGTTTGCTGTCGGCGGAGAAGCTCATCACCGGCGACAAATATGTTTTCATGCGCAATGCTTACCTGCAGAATCGCGAATTTAAGGTGCAGGATGGCAAGGTGGAGGACGATTTCTAAAGCCTTTTCCTCGAAGTGCCCATTCAATGCCAGTCTTTCGAGATTGGCATTTTTGTTTCTACAGCTCGACCACGTTCGCCGGCTGAATTTGAGTAATTCATGCCCTTATAGCAGCGTGTTATTTCTGCTGCGATGACAAATATGGCTACCAGTGTACGCTTGAATCACCGAGCGGATGGGAGTACCGTCTGCGCCGTGAAGCGAACTCACCACTAGCGCTTTGGCCAGGGGGCGGGTGTATATGCGAACCCAATCTCTGGCGCAGTCTGCCCGGATGCCTCATGCACAATTCCAGTGCCAAGCTGCTGATAATCGATGACGACAAAGTCGTCCGTGCCAGTCTCGCGGCCTACCTGGAGGATAGCGGTTTCCAGGTCCTGCAGGCCGGTGATGCTCTGCAGGGACTCGAGATTTTCGAGGACGAGGAGCCCGAGCTGGTCATCTGCGATCTGCGCATGCCGCAGATCGACGGCCTGGAGTTGATTCGCCGGATGGGCGAGCAGCAGAGCGAGACCCCAGTTATCGTGATGTCCGGTGCGGGAGTCATGAGCGATGTGGTCGAGGCCCTGCGTCTCGGTGCTGCCGACTATCTAATCAAGCCGCTGGAAGATCTTGCCGTGCTCGAGCATTCAGTGCGTCGGACGCTGGATCGGGCGCGTCTGCGTCTGGAAAACCGTCGCTATCGGGAAAAGCTGGAGGTGGCCAACCGGGAGCTGCAGGCCAGTCTGAGCCTGTTGCAGGAAGACCAGAATGCCGGGCGCCAGGTGCAGCTGAACATGCTGCCGGAAACACCCTGGGAAGTGGATGGGCTGTGCTTCGCCCACAAGATCATCCCGTCTCTCTATCTTTCCGGCGATTTCGTCGACTACTTCCGGGTCGATGAACGCCGGCTGGGCTTTTATCTGGCCGACGTCTCCGGTCATGGTGCCTCCTCCGCATTCGTCACCGTGCTGCTCAAGTTCATGACCACGCGCTTGCTCTACGAATTTCGGCGCAATGGCGCTTTCCCCGACTTCAAGCCCTCCGACGTGCTCGGTCACATCAACCGTGGCCTGATCAACTGCAAGCTGGGCAAGCATGTGACCATGCTCGGCGGTTTGATCGATCTGACCGCTGATCGGCTGACCTACTGCGTGGGAGGGCATCTGCCCTTGCCTGTGTTCTACAGTAACGGCGAGGCCACCTATTTGAAGGGGCGCGGACTGCCGGTCGGTCTGTTTCAGGACGCCAGCTACGAGAATTACGAGTTGCAGCTGCCGGCATCCTTCAGTCTGACGTTGGTGTCGGACGGGGTTCTGGATCTTTTGCCGGGTGATACGCTCAAAGAAAAGGAAGCCGTCCTGCCGGACCGTGTGAGGGCCGCAGGTGGCAGTTTGGATGGGTTGCGCCAGATATTGGGATTGGCCCAGCTGGGCGAAATGCCGGATGATATCGCCTTGCTGGTGTTGAACAGGAACCTTGCATGAGTACCGGGAAAATCCAGTTCGCCGAGCAAAGCGGCACCTTCGTCCTCAAGTTCATCGGGGAAATCCGGCTGACTTTGTGTTCGGCCCTGGATGACACTATCGAGCGAATTTTCGCGGCCCTCAATTTCTCCGCCATCGTCATCGACCTGACCGAGACAGAAGGCATCGACAGCACCACGCTGGGGCTTCTGGCCAAGCTCTCGATCCTCTCTCGGCAGAAGGTTGGCATGTTGCCGACGGTGGTGACGACCCATCCGGACATCACCCGTCTGCTGCAGTCGATGGGCTTCGACCAAGTGTTCAACATCGTCGATCGTCCCGTTCCCTGTCCGGAATGTCTCTCCGAATTGCCTTCCCAGGATCAGTCGGAGGAGGTGGTCAAGGCCAAGGTGCTAGAAGCGCACCGTATTTTGATGGGATTGAACGAGTCCAATCGGGAAGCCTTCCATGATCTGGTCAGTGCCCTCGAGCGCCAGTAACCGGCGATCTTCCTGTGCAGGCGAGGCGACTACCCGGTAGCGCCCCGTTTTGCGTTTCAGACCTTTTCGGCCAGCAGTGCTTCCAGCTTGAGCTGATCGCGAGCGAACAGACGGATGCCCTCGGCTAGCTTTTCGGTCGCCATCGCGTCTTCGTTGAGCGCCCAGCGGAAGGCCTGCTCATCCAGCACCTGACGGGCTTCCCCGGTAGCGCCGGGGGCCAGCCTGCGCTCCAACGGACCTTGCTCTTCGGCCAGCTGCAGCAGCAGTTCGGGGCTGATGGTCAGGCGGTCGCAGCCGGCCAGCTGCTCGATCTGCCCCAGATTACGGAAGCTCGCCCCCATCACTACGGTTCCATAGCCGTTGGACTTGTAATAGTTGTAGATGCGCGTGACCGACTGCACACCGGGGTCTTCCGCTCCGCCGAAGTCGCGTCCCTCGGCCTTCTTGTGCCAGTCGTAGATGCGCCCAACGAAGGGAGAGATCAGGAACACCCCGGCATCGGCACAGGCGGCGGCCTGGGCGAAGGCGAACAGCAGGGTCAGGTTGGTCTGGATGCCAGCCTTCTCCAGTTGTTCGGCCGCGCGGATGCCTTCCCAGGTGGCAGCAATCTTGATCAGCACGCGCTCGCGAGCAACGCCGGCCTGCTCGTAGAGTTCGATCAGGCGTTCAGCCCGGCGTATGCTGGCCTGGCTGTCGAAGGACAGGCGTGCGTCCACTTCGGTGGAGATGCGTCCGGGAATCACCTTGAGAATCTCCTGGCCTACGGCGACGGCGAACCGGTCGCAGGCCAGCCCGAGGTCGCCGGCACAGCCTGCCATCGCATGCTCCAACAGCTCAGCGTAGCGGGGCAGGGCGGCGGCCTTGAGCAGCAGCGAGGGGTTGGTGGTGGCATCGACCGGCTTCAGGCGGACAATGGCGTCCAGATCTCCAGTATCGGCGACCACCGTGGTGTATTGCTTGAGTTGCTCCAGCTTGGATGTCATGGGGCTTTGTCCTTTTACGATTGCCTGACCTTACCCGAGCGCCGGGGCGCACTCAACGGGCAGGTCGAGAGCCTGTGTGCAGGAGTGCCGCCGAACGGCCTGCACTTCGATGCCTGTCGTGGCCCAATGTTCCCTGCCCATGCCTTCAGCGCCCTTCGAGCAGGGCTGCCGCCCGATCGAGCAGCTCCAAGGGATCGCTGGCCTTATGAATGTCCACCGACAGCAACTGGCGGAAGCGGCGCGCTCCGGGAAAGCCTTGGCCCAGGCCCAGCACATGGCGGGTGACATGATGCAGGGCACCGCCTTCGGCCAAATGGCGCTCGATATAGGGCCGCAGGCGCTCCAGCGCCTCGCGTCGGCCAATCGGTGGGACGAGGCCGTCGAATAATTCCTGATCGACCTGGGAGAGCAGGTACGGATTATGGTAGGCCTCGCGACCAAGCATCACGCCGTCGAAGGTCTGCAGGTGCTGGCGGCATTCCTCAAGGGTCTTGATTCCCCCGTTGAGGATGATCTCCAGATCGGGAAAGTCCCGCTTGAGCTGTGCAGCCACCTCGTAGCATAGCGGCGGAATCTCGCGGTTCTCCTTGGGCGACAGCCCGGCGAGGATGGCGATGCGGGCATGCACGACGAAGCTCCGACAACCAGCCTCGCGCACCTGGCCGACGAATTCGCAGAGTTCGTCATAGGAGTCCCGGCCGTCGATACCGATACGATGCTTGACCGTAACCGGAATGGCCACGACATCGCGCATCGCCTTCACGCAATCGGCCACCAGTGCCGGATGCCCCATCAGGCAGGCGCCGATCAGGTTGTTCTGCACACGGTCGCTGGGGCAGCCGACATTCAGGTTGACCTCGTCGTAGCCGGCCTGCTCGGCCAGCTTCGCACAGGCTGCCAGCTCGGCGGGCACGCTGCCGCCCAGTTGCAGCGCCAAGGGATGCTCCGCCTGGTCATGGCACAAGAAGCGCCGGGCATCGCCATGCAGCAGTGCGCCAGTGGTGACCATCTCGGTGTAGAGCAGGGCATGTCGCGACAGCTGCCGGAGAAAAAAGCGGCAATGCCGATCGGTCCAATCCATCATCGGCGCGACGCAGAAGCGACGGGACGGCTCAGGGCGCGTGGTTGCTGGGTTTGAGCTTGATTTATCTAGCATTTTTGGGTGTCTGATTTTCTGCCGTTTTCGCCCGTTTTTGCCCATTATTTGATGCTTGGTGCTACATTGTAGCACTCGAAAAATCCTTGTAGCACCGAGGCCGAGATGGGGACGATTACAGCGCGGCCACGCAAGGGTGGCGGCACTGGGTATACCGCGCAGATCAGGATCAAGCGCGAGGGAAAAGTAGTCTATCAAGAAAACCAAACCTTCGACCGGAAGGCGGCAGCCCAAGCCTGGATCAAGCGACGGGAGACCGAGCTGGCCGTGCCGGGGGCGCTGGAGCGGGCGGGGTGCAAGGGAGCCACGATCAAGGAGATGATCGATCGTTACCTGGATGAGTATGAAAAGACCCGGCCGCTGGGCAAGACCAAGCGGGCCACGCTGCGAACGATCGCGGAAACCTGGTTGGGCGAAGTAGTAGACCAAGACCTGACCAGTCAGCTGCTGGTCGAGTATGCGCAGTGGCGTATGGAGCCGGCTGGCGGTGGTATCAAACCGCAGACGGTGAGCAACGATCTGGCGCACCTGGGCGCTGTGTTGTCGGTGGCGAAGCCGGCGTGGGCGTATGAAGTCGATCCGCATGCCATGGGGGACGCACGCACGGTGTTACGCAAGCTGGGCATGGTGGGTCGCAGCAGCGAGCGTGACCGGCGTCCAGTTGCTGACGAACTCGATAAGTTGCTCGAGCATTTCTTCGAGATGCAGCAGCGCCGGCCGAGCTCGATCAACATGCCGAAGGTGCTGGCCTTCGCGCTGTTCTCCACGCGCCGACGGGAGGAGATCACGCGGATTCGTTGGGATGACTTGGACGAGCGCCGCCAGGCTGTGCTGGTCCGCGACATGAAGAACCCCGGGCAGAAGATCGGCAATGACGTCTGGTGCCATCTGCCGGACGAGGCCTGGACGATCCTGCAGAGCATGCCGCGCAGTTGCCCGGAGATATTCCCGTACAACGGGGACTCGATTTCCGCATCATGGACTCGGGCCTGCAAGTTCCTGCAGATCGAAGACTTGCACTTTCACGACCTTCGTCATGAAGGGGTCAGCAGGCTGTTCGAGATGGACTGGGATATTCCGCGGGTGGCCAGCGTATCGGGGCATCGCAACTGGAACTCGTTGCGGCGTTATACCCCCCTGCATAGTCGAGGTGATCCGTATAAAGGGTGGTCCTGGTTAGAGAGGATCATCAAGGCGCCCGTTGAGCTGGGCGTTCGAGAGAAAATAAAAAGGGCCTGACAGGCCCCTTGGTCCAGCTGGCTTTGCGTAGCTGGGCAATTACATTGAGCCGACCAAGCGTTTGCATCTCACCTGGTCGCCTATTTGTGCAGGGCAATCGCATGAAGCGAGTGGCTCGCATTTGCAGAGGAAAGCGCAAGCCGATATAGCTTGGGTATTTGTGGAGCACTCGAATGCCCCGGCCTGCAACCTCCATCACGGACGTATTCGTCTCCCAGGCGATCCCCGGCAGACCAACGAGGTTCAGCATTCCCTGGTCGAAACACTGACCATCGCCGTCTGCGGCATTCTGGTCGGTGCCGACACCTTCGAAGCGATCCAGGCGTGGGCTCAGGAGAAGCTGCCCTGGTTTCGTCGCTACCTGGCGTTGCCCAACGGCATTCCTTCGCATGACACCTTCGCCCGGCTCTTCGCGCTGATCCAGCCGCAGGCCTTCGAGGCCGCCTTCCGGCGCTGGGTCGAGGCGGTGTTGCCCGCGCTCTCGCCTCAGGTGGTGGCCCTGGATGGCAAAACCAGTCGTCGTACGGCCACGGCCGGTGAGGCGGCGCTGCATCTGGTCAGCGCCTTTGCGGCTGACGCCGGACCGATCCTGGGGCAGCAAGCCACAGCGGCCAAGTCCAATGAAAAGACAGCCCTTCCTGAGGTGCTGGCCACCCTGGCCCTGGAGGGCTGTGTGGTGACGATCGATGCCAGGGGAGCCCAGCCCGGCATTGCGCAAGCGATTCGCAAACAGAAGGCCGACTATGTCCTGGCGGTCAAAGGCAACCAGCCCACGCTGCTGGAGTCGATCAAGGACTTCTTCGAGACCTTCCGCAGGCACACGCCCGAGCGCACCCCGCACGGGTTCTGTGAAACGGTCGAAAAAGGCCATGGGCGGCTGGAAATCCGGCGCTGTCATGTTTTCGGCGAGCTGGCCTGCCTGGCTCACCCCGAGCGCTGGCCCGACCTCGGCTGTTTCGGGGGGATCGAGTCGGAGCGCCACCTGCAGGGCAGGGTTTCGCATGAGCGACGTTACTC